>MWYX01000046.1 GCA_002050465.1 Chitinophagales bacterium 65-1 | reverse complement strand
TCCGCCGGAAGGCTTGTCTATAGGAGGTTTTAGCGGGAAGGATTTTTTTATCGGTTGCAGAATTTCTTTTTGTGAGGCATTTACTTTTGCAATGGCAGTCTTTGCGTTACTGTCTACAGCAATTGTTTTTACAGGTGCTGTAGTTTGCGTAGCTGTAGTATCGGACCTTAGATCGGTAAAATTATCAGGTAGTATATTAGCAGGAATTATATCATCCCCGGGTTGCTGTACCAGTTGAATATTAATGCTGTCATAAGATTGCTTTAATGCATTAGCAACTATAAGCTGCATTAGTTGTTTTGTTCTTAAAGAGTCCTGTATAACATCTTCTAGTCCTCTTTTAACACCAACTATTTGACCTTTATATTGTGCATTTATTTTTGAATATTTATTCCAGCCAACTTTTGTTGCTACCTGTTTATAAAATATGAGGAGATTTCTAAATTTTTCTTCATAATTATCTGCATTTCCAAAAACAATAATTTGATTCCCAACTTTTGGTATCATCTCAAAAGTTCTGTTAGCAGTAATATCCACCTGGTCAATTTGTGCCATCCAGAAAGGATCGTTTAAGATATAATGGCTGATATTTTTTATATCATTTAATAAACTACTATCAGCTTTTGTAAGTTTATTTGCCAGCGAAGGAAAGTTACTGAATACGGGCACCCTTGCGGATGATTTATCACTTAAAGGCAAAACTGCAAGTGCGGTATCAAGATAAAAGGATGAACCTGTGCTGGTAAAAATTCTTGCCACAGGTTCCCTTTCAATAACATCTACCCTTAGTACTTTGTTATTATCAAAGAACAACTCCGCACTTTTTATCCATTGGTTTTTCTTTAAAAGATTTTCAATTTCAGCGAGATTAAAAGAGCTTACCGTTTTACCCGTTATACTGCTTCCGCAAAAATTCCGGAGTATATCACCAATCTCTTTTTTATCAATAAAAAAATTATGTTGATTACCCTTAATATTTATATTTACACCTTTGCATTGTTTATTGTTTTTTGCACTCATAGCAGCTCCAAGCAATATCACAGTTGCCATCCCCAAAAATGCCCATAACAGGTTGCTCAAAATTCTTTTTGCGTTAAATCGTCTTTTTTCTGACATTTTAATTTTGCTGAGGATTTAAAATAATTTGTTTTATAGGCTGTACTAACGTATCAATATCACCTGCACCTGCTGTAATAAATACAGCCCCGGCCCCCTCTAAATCTCTTCCCAAAGGGGAGACTTGCGCATCACTTAAATAATTTAAGAGCTCTTCTCTTGTTTTTATGGTTGCCTTTGCCATTTTCATTTCGTTTAAGATCAGTTCACTGGTTACGCCTTCAATGGGTAATTCTCTTGCGGGATAAATTGGTAAGAGGATCACCTCATGTGCCTCATCGAGGATCTGTGCAAAGGCTGCAGCAAAATCCCTGGTACGTGAAAAAAGATGCGGCTGAAAAACAATAGTATATCTCCTACCGCTAAACAACGTTTTTGCACTTGTTATCAATGCTTTTAATTCTTCAGGATGATGAGCATAATCATCAATAAAAACCGGCCCCATCCCGGCCTTCCCCGAAGGGGAAGGAGGAAGAATATATTCAAATCTTCTCTTTACTCCTTTAAAATTTTGTACTGCCGATCTTATTTTAGCAGATTCTATTTTTAAATGATGTGCTACGGAGATTGCTGCTACTACATTTTCTACATTGTGCATGCCCCCCATATTTAAAACAATATTATTAAGTGTCCAGTCTAACGCCATCACATCAAACCGGTAGCTTCCATGATTCATTGTTATGTTAGCCGCATATACATCCGCCGAATCATTTTGAAGACTATATCGTAAATGAATCGGAGCAGTGAATTGTTTATCTTTTTTTAATCCATGTTTGCTCAACAGCAACCCATTAGATTTTATCTTATCCGTAAATTCAACAAAAGCATTTTGCATGGTTTCTTCCGTTCCATAGATATCAAGGTGATCGGCATCCATTGAAGAAATAATGGCTATATCAGGTTTTAATTTTAAAAAGCTCCTGTCATATTCATCTGCTTCCACAACACAAACGTTATTTTCACTACTCTCCGACATTTCAGCCGGAGTCTGCGACCAAAAATTGGTATTATAATTAACAGAAACACCTCCTAAAAAAGCATTGCACCCATAACCGCTATCCCGAAGTATATGTGCTATCATAGCACTGATAGTAGTTTTGCCATGAGTGCCGGCAACGCATATATTAAAAGAATCATCAGTTATCATTTCCAAAACATCACTTCGTTTTAAAAGCGGGTAATTATTTTGCTGGTAATAAATAAACTCTTTATGCTCTTTTGGAACAGCAGGTGTGTACACTATTACTTCAGCATCTTTATCTAACAGACTTATATCATCAGCGTAATGAATCTTTATTCCCTCATTTTCCAGTTGGTCAGAAAGATTGGTTTTCGTTTTATCATAGCCGCTCACAATAACTCCTTTTGAAGAAAAATATCTTGCAAGGGCACTCATACCAATGCCACCGATGCCGATAAAATAAATTCTTGATATGTTTTTAAGATCAACCATTTAATGTTTTCAAAATTTCAGCAGCAATTAATTCATCAGCATTGGTGTTTGCCATCTTAATAATATTTTCCTGTAGTTCATTTGCTTTGGCCGGGTCGTTTGCCAGATAAGCTATTGTACTTATCAGTTTTTCATTCACCTCTTCGTCATTTATCATTATTGCGGCATGCTTTGCTACCAGTGCGTTTGCATTTTCATTTTGATGATTTTCTGCGGCATGCGGATATGGTACAAATATTACCGACTTGCCAACAACACATAATTCAGCAATTGCCATAGCCCCCGCACGGGATACAACAATATCCGCAGCGGCATAAGCAAATTCCATATTATTAATAAAAGCATTGGTCCATATATTAGTCCTTTCTTCTTCAGCGCCTGCCGCTGAAGGAGCATACTCTTTACCTGTTTGCCAGATAAGCTGCAGATCATTGTTACTGAAAAAATCAAGGTTATTTTCAATTGCAGTATTAATACTTCTGGCACCTAGACTACCCCCCATTACAAAAACTGTTTTCAATTCTTCTTTTAATCCAAAGAAATTCAATGCTTCCTTTCTTGAGATTTTATTTTCAGAAAAAATATTTCTTACAGGATTACCTGTCATAAGAATTTTTGCTGCAGGAAAAAATTTATCCATACCATAGGATCCCACAAATATTTTAGTTGCTCTTTTTGCAAGTATCCTATTGCTCTTTCCTGCAAAAGAATTACTCTCGTGAATGAAAGTGGGTATGCCGCGTGTTTGTGCTAACCTTACTACCGGAAAGCTTGAATAACCTCCAACACCAATTACTGCATGTGGTTTAAAGTCATTCAATATTTTTCGGACCTGCGTAAAACTTTTTGTAAGCTTGAATGGCAATAAAATGTTTTTAAGTAAAGAGCTCCTGTTATAACCGGCTATGTATAAACCTATAATTTTATAACCTGCCTGGGGCACTTTTTCCATTTCCATTTTACCTTTTGCACCCACAAATAAAATCTCTACGTCAGGTTGTTTTGCTTTTAATGCATTGCCTATTGCAATGGCAGGAAAAATATGCCCCCCTGTTCCACCACCGGCTATGATAATGCGAAAACCCCTTGAACTATGCAAGGGAGTTTTAGCCAATGATTTTATGTAGTCTTCTGTTTTCATACCCTACTGCCCCTCTAAATCTCCCCAAAGGGGAGACTTTCGAAAGACATTCTATTTTTTAATTTTATTCAATTATTAAATCCTTTATTCTGTTTTTTGCTCAATTGTAGTGCTGTCGGCTCCATGATCTTTTTCATCTTCATTTGAAAAAGCTTCAGCCATTACTGTTTTCCCTTCCATTTGTTCAACGTTACGAGCTACGCTTAAAATAATACCAATAGCAAAACACGTGAACCATAAACTACTTCCCCCCATACTAACAAGAGGCAGGGTAACACCCGTAGTAGGAAATACATTTACATTCACCGCCATATTCACCATTGCCTGTATTACCAGCGTGAAACTTAATGCTACTGCCAGAAATGCTCCGAAAGCATAAGGACATCTCTGAAAAAGCCTTATACTTCTAAACAAAAAAAGAAGGTAAATAAACATGATTACAGCACCGCCTACCAAACCATACTCTTCAATAATAATTGCATAAATAAAATCGCTGTATGGATGTGGGAGAAAATTTCTTTGCTCGCTTTTTCCTGGCCCTTTACCAAACCATCCGCCTTTTGCTATTGCAATTTTGGCCTGCTGAACCTGGTATGATACTTCTGCCTTATCTGCATACATAAAATCCTGTACCCGCTTTATCCATGTCGGCATTCTTCCAACAGTTAATGCAGCCGGAAGCTCCTTTGTTTTATTCTGGTCTTTATCATAATAGCTTTTTGAAACAACTATTAATGTTATAACAGGCAATAGGGCAATACCAATAACTATTAAAATATGCCTGGTACTTACACGTCCCATAAACATAAGCATAAGCGCCGTGCCACCAATCAATATTGCTGTTGAAAGATTTGCAGGCGCTATCAAAAGGCAAATAATTATAACAGGAATAATAAGAGGAAGAAACCCTTTTTTAAAATTCTTTATCACATTTTGCTTACGGCTGAGCTGCCTGCTTATATACATAAATAATGCAAGCTTAGCAAGATCAGAAGTTTGAAAGGTCATGTTGATGACCGGAAGTTTTATCCAGCGATTAGCATCGTTAATGCTGCTGCCAAACTTTAATGTATAAAATAAGAGTGGGATCGATAATAAAAATAAAATCGTAGCCACTCTTGAATATATGGTGTAATTCACTCTGTGTGCAAAATATATAATAAGAACTCCCAACGCTATAAACCCTACCTGCTTAAAAAGATAACTCTCAGTGCTCTTATTCATTTTATAAGCTAATGAGCCTATGCTGCTGTACACTACAAGAACACTGACAAGCGTTAATAAAATAACAATAGCCCATATTACTTTATCGCCTTTGGTACGGTTAAGGAATTTTCCTCTTACGGTATCGAAAGAAGAAAACTCATTTGATATTTGTCGTGTATCGCTCATAGCCTCATCCTCGGTCTCCCGATTTTATCGGGAGAGGTCGGACTTTAGTTTATTAATTAAAAATTTGTTTTTTACTTTTCATCAATTTGTTCTTTTATCAGCATTGCCTCACCCTTGGTCCATCTCCTTTTGGAGAGGGAGACCGGGCAGTGGTTAATTAATTGGCATCGGCTTTTTACCTATCATCATTTTTTCTTTCATCATCATTGTCAGAGTTCTTTTACTGCTTTCTTAAATTGTTTGCCGCGGTCCTCATAATTTTTAAAAAGATCAAAACTTGCACATGCCGGAGAAAGCAGGATAACGTCTCCTTTATCCGCAAAGTGAAATGCAGCTTGTACAGCATCCTTTGCATTATTTGTATTAATAATCAACTCCACGATATTTCCAAAGGCCTCATGAATTTTCCTGTTATCTATACCCATACATACAATGGCTTTTACTTTTTCTTTTACCAGCTCTTTAATAAAAGAATAATCATTACCCTTATCAATGCCGCCCAGTATCAGTATTGTAGGGCGGGTAATACTTTCTAATGCATACCATGTACTGTTTACATTGGTGGCTTTACTATCGTTAATAAATTGTACCCCTTTAATGGTTGCCACAGATTCCATCCGGTGCTCAAGACTTTCAAATGTTTGTACTGCATCTCTTATTTTTTCTTTTCTTATATCCATTACAACTGCTGCAAGCCCTGCTGCCATTGTATTATATTGGTTATGCTTCCCTTTTACAGCAAAATCCTCAACATTCATCAATACTTCTTCCTGCTTCCATTTCAAATGCATTTTTGCATCTGAAACATATGCGCCTTGTGGCAGTGGTTTACTCATAGTGAATGGTATTGGGTTAGATCTGATTAAGAAATTCTTTATATTCTTTATAATTGTTTCATCATCCATGCAATAAATAAATACATCCTTTTCTGTTTGATTCTCTGTTATCCTGAATTTGCTTTTTATATAATTTTCAAACTTGTTGTCGTACCTGTCTAAATGGTCTTCTGTTATGTTTAATAATATTGCTATATCCGGTCTGAAAGTTTTTATATCATCTAATTGAAAAGAACTTATTTCCGCTGCGTAAACATCTTTTGGATCTTCTGCTATTTGCCTTGCAAATGAATAACCTATATTCCCCACTAAAGCACAGCTTAAGCCTGCTGTTTTGCATATGTGATAAACCAGTGCCGTTGTTGTGCTTTTTCCATTACTGCCCGTTATTCCTATAATTTTACTATTCCCTTTATATCTATATCCAAATTCTATTTCGCCTATTATGTGTATTCCTTTTGCTCTGATAATTCTGATTAATTTATTTTCTCCCGGTATACCCGGACTTTTAATTATCAAATCTGCTTTTAAAATTTTCCCTTCGGAATGCTGTTCCTCATACGCTATTTTATTTAACTCAAGCTCTCTTTTATACAATGCATTTATCTCGCCTGAGTTACTAACAAAAACTTCGTAACCCTTTTGGTTAGCCAGTAAAGCGGCTCCGATGCCGCTTTCACCAGCTCCCAGAATAACTACTCTTTCTTTCATCCATTTTAGTTCTGTTAGAAAAAAAATGGTTTTTCATCTGTATAGAATTTAATGGGCCTTCCATTCTTCACAGATATTGGATTTTTGGTTTTTCTCAGGATCTTCATAGGACTTGGATCTTAAAACTGGAAATGGTTTTTCAATTACTATTTTTAAATCATCTTAATTTTAATGTTACTATTGCCGTTACCACAGATAAAATGGTGATAACCCAAAACCTTACTGCAATCTTGCTTTCATGATAGCCAAGCATCTGGTAATGATGATGCAGGGGGCTCATTAAAAAAATTCTCTTTCCCACTCCAAGTTTCCGCTTAGTGTATTTAAAATAACTAACCTGAAACATTACACTTAAGAGTTCAACAAAAAACACAAAACAAAAAATGGGTATCAATAATTCTTTACGAACAATAATAGCCAGTGATGCTATAATTCCTCCTAAGGCAAGGCTGCCCGTATCTCCCATAAAAACCTGGGCCGGGTAAGCATTATACCACAGAAAGCCAACGCATGCTCCTACAAATGCTGCTATAAATATTGCCAGCTCGCTAAGATTTGGGATATACATAATATTCAGGTATTCAGCAATCCTCACATCCCCGCTAACAAATACAAATACGCCCAAGCCAAATCCAATTATTGCACTTACGCCGGTTGCTAATCCATCTACGCCGTCGGTAATGTTAGTACCGTTTGATACTGCTGTTATAATAAATATTACAATAAGAATGTAAACAATGTAAGTGTAGCTTTCCCAGCTTTGAGGAAGAAGTTTTGCATAATTAAACTCATGTGTTTTTACAAAAGGGATTGTTGTAATGGGAGTTTTAACTGTTACAAAACGGCTTATTTTTCCATCAGCCTGTACAGTATCCTCTTTTATTTTAGTCTCACCGCGTTGCTTTGACCAAGCCTTCTCTCCCACCCCGGCTACAATTTCCCTTTTAACAACTACATTATCATTAAAATAAAGTGTGGCGCCAATTATTATCCCAAGCATTACCTGCCCAAATATTTTGAACCAACCTGCCAGTCCATCAGCATTGGTTTTATGATAATCAATTCCTTTTTCTTTTGCTATACGTTTTGCTTTTATTTTAAGATAGTCATCTATAAAACCAATAACGCCCAGCCAGATGGTACTTAACAGCATCAGCCTTACATAAACCTTTTCAAGATTTGCTAATAATAAAGTTGGGATAAGGATAGCCAATATGATGATGATTCCACCCATGGTTGGCGTGCCTGTTTTTTGTTTCTCGCCTTTTAAACCAAGGTCACGCACAGATTCGCCGATTTGTTTTCTCTTTAAAAAATTTATTATTCTTTTCCCAAATAATGTTGCAATTGCTAATGATAATAGCACAGAGAGTAAAATTCTAAAGCTAATAAATTGAAATAGCCCACTTCCGGGAAATTTTATCCCGTGTTGTGTAAGCCATTCAAATAAGTGATACAACATTTAGTTACGAGTTGCGGGTTTATGGTTACGAGTTATTTATCAAATAATTCAAACATTTCTGTCAATATCGCCTTATCATCAAAAGGGTATTTTATCCCTTTTATCTCCTGGTATTTTTCATGTCCTTTGCCTGCTACTAAAACAATGTCTTCTCTTTTAGTAAAACTCACAGCTGTTTTAATCGCTTCTTTTCTATCTGCTATTGAAATATATTTTTTGCGGCAGGTAACATTTACTCCGCTTTCCATATCTTTTATTATTTCATCAGGGTTTTCATTCCGGGGATTATCCGAGGTAAAAAAAATTCTATCACTATGCTCACATGCAACTTCTGCCATAACAGGACGTTTAGCTTTATCCCTATCACCTCCGCATCCAACCACAGTGAGAATTTTCTCTTCACCTTGTCGTAAGTTTTTAATGGTAGCCAATACATTTAATAATGCATCCGGGGTATGAGCATAATCAACGATACCGATAACCTTATCTTTTGGGGAAACCATGTAATCAAATCTTCCTTCTGCACCGGTAAGGCTGCTTAATACCTGTAATACATTTTGTTTATCTTCTGCCAAACAAACTGCTGCACCATATACGGCCAGAAGGTTATAAGCATTAAAAGTTCCGATAAGTTTAAAATGAACTTCTATATCATTAATAGTTAACAATAATCCCATTAACCCGTTTTCCAATATCTTTCCTTTAAAATCAGCTATGGTTTTAAGGCTATAAAAATATTTTTTTGCCGGAGAATTTTGAAGCATTACTGCACCCCGTTTATCATCGGCATTAGATATAGCAAAAGCTGAAGAAGACAGCTCATCAAAGAATTTCTTCTTTGCTTTTATGTACTCATCAAAGGTTTTGTGATAATCCAGATGGTCATGTGTTATATTGGTAAATAATGCTCCTGTAAAATGAAGTCCTGCAACTCTATGCTGGTCCAGGGCATGTGAACTAACTTCCATAAAAACGTGACTGCAGGAACTATCTACCATTTTTGCAAGCAACTCATTTAAATTTATTGCATCTGGTGTTGTATGGGTTGATGGAATAATTACATCAGCAATCTGATTTTGAACTGTACTTATTAATCCGCATTTATAGCCAAGCGCAGAATATAATTTATATAACAGCGTGGCTACAGTTGTTTTACCATTAGTACCTGTAACCCCAATTAATTTTATTTTTTTTGATGGTTGTCCATAAAAATTATGTGCCATAATCGCTGCGGCTACAGCACTATTCTCAACCATAACATACTTCACTTCAGGGTTTGTCTCAGATGGGAGTTCCTCGCAAACAATCATAGCAGCGCCATTTGCAATAGCCGTATTAATATAATTGTGACCGTCAGCAGTTCCTCCTTTAATTGCAATAAAACAGGAACCATTGGCAACTTTCCTTGAATCAATCTGCAAGTCAGTTATAGCATCAACTTCTTTCCCTGTTGCAGATTTTATTTTTACTGAATACAATATGTCTTTAATTATTGGCATTAATTCAAGTGTATATTTATCGTTTGACCTTTTGTAAATGCCATGCCTTCCTGCAATGATTGATAGATAACTTTTCCCCTTCCGCCCGCCGTTACTTTTAATCCATAATTCTCCAGCATATACACTGCATCTTTTAAACCTAAGCCTACAACCCGGGGCATAACCGTTGATTTTACTGAAGGATTATTAATTGCGTTTAAGATTACCTTTTTATTAAGCATATTTATACTTCTCCAATACCCTGCTACCGCTGAATCCATGTAAGGCATATTTAAAACACTTAATATTTTATTGAGATCATTCTTTAAACCATAAAAATTATAGGCAGTACTATCTACAGTTGTATCTGCCTGTAAGTATGGACTATAAGAAATATTAGATGCATATATTTTATCAGCAACTTCCCTAAACACAGGGGCAGAAACAACTCCACCATATGCCAGCCTTGATTCATTACTATTTTGTATTACTACTGCAATACTATATTTGGGTTTGTCGGCAGGAAAAAATCCAATAAAGGATGATTGATAAATTTTATTTCCTTTATTATATCCACGATTATCTAATGCGGTAACTGCCGTGCCTGTTTTACCTGCAAACTGATACATATCGGTTTTTAAGCTATTGGCAGTTCCATGCTCGTTTTCAACCACATCAAGTAAACAGTCCTTTAATTTTTCCAGGGTTTCATTGCTGCAAATTTTTTCTACCAATACCTGTGGGGTAAATGATTTTATATTTATACCCAGCTGCCTTATGGAATTTACCAGGTACGGCTTCATCATTTTGCCATTATTGGCAACTGCATTGTACACCATCAGCATATGAAGCGGCGTAAGAAGTTCTTCATATCCATGTGCCATATAAGGTAATGTTGTTTTACCCCAGAATTTTCCTCCGGGCTTTTTAATAAGAGGTGTTGCCTGGCCAAGTATATCAACACCTGTAGCTGTATCCAGGCGTAAACGATGCAAATGTTTATAAAACTGATTTGGATTATTGTGGTAATATTGTTCGGCAAGTTTTGCAAATGCAACATTGGATGATCGTGCAAAAGCCTCTTTAACGGTAATACTTCCGGTTCCTAAATGTGAATCTCTTATTCTTAATCCATGAAAAATTTTACTTCCTCCTTCGCAATCCACAATAGTATTTGTATCAACATGTTTATCTTCTAAAAGTGATAATAATGTTGCCAATTTAAAAATGGAACCAGGTTCTGTTTTTTTACCTATACCATAATTATAATCTTCCATATAAGACCCATCCGGGCGTCTTCCTAAATTAGCAATGGCTTTAATTTTACCTGTTTCGGTTTCCATTACAATACAGGTACCATGCAAAGAATTATTCCTCACCATCATCTTCATCAAAGCATTTTCGGCAACATCCTGTATATATGTATCAAGGGTGGTAATAATATCTTTACCATTTTCGGGCTCAATCTCTGCGCCATCAACAGGAATATATACGCCGGCAATGTAACGTACCAAACGCTGACCCGTTTGCCCTTTTAGTAAACTGTCATATGTTCTTTCAAGGCCAACATTTTTACTGGTATCACCACGGGAAAGCCCGATAGTGCGGTTAGCTAATAATACATAAGGATTTACTCTTCTATCTCTTTTGTCAAAAATAAAGCCGCTTTTATTTCTCCCTTCCTTAATTAATATAAAATCTCTTACTTGTTTAAATTGTTCAAATGATATTTTCCTTTTCATCAAAAAATATCTGTCTTCATTTTTATAAGCAACTAATAACTGTGTTTTATAATCATCTGCTGAAGCATCATTAAAGAGATTGGCTAATGAAATGCTGAGTGAATCAATATTGTCATAAAATCTCTTACCTTTTTTTTCCCGTAATCCTGCTGCGCCAAAATCAATATATATATCATATACAGGAATAGAGGTGCTAAGAAGATTCCCATCTTCACTATAAATACTTCCTCTTTCAGCATTTATAGGTAAATATTTTAAATGAAGACTGTCGCTCATACTTGTCCAGTAACTCCCTTGGATACGCTGAATGTAAAAAGCCCTGCCTAATACTACAACCCCCAGCACAATAATGCAGAGGAAGCACAGATAAACACGCCATAGTATATCTTTTTTTACATCCAATTTTACTCAGTTAGTTTTTTATATTATCAGTAATTATTTTTTAAATTCAATAAGTACGGTCACCAATTTTTATTGGAGGGGCAGTAAGCTCTCTTAATCCCAACGGCTCAACAGCTTTAACCAATTCGCTTTCCTTACTCCTGAAAATCACATCCTGTTTAACAGTTTTAAATTCATACTCCATCTCTTTTACATGCTTTGCAGTGGCATTTATTTTCCGAATATTTTTATCAGCATAGTGGCCATTCCCGATATACAGAACAGTAAGCAAAGCGGTAAATAAAAAAAATGGAATATTTTTTACAATCCACCTGTAGTAAAGCCTTCTTCTCCAATCTTTTGTAGGATTGAATACTTTGTTTTTATAGTTCTTTAGTGGGTTTTGAGTCATTAATTTTGATAATTATTTGTTTTATAAATTTTTCTTACAGCTATCCGAAGCTTAGCACTTCTTGCTCTGGGATTCTGTTTGATCTCTTCATCACCTGGAATAATTGGCTTTTTGGTAATAACCTTAAATAAGCTTTCCGCTTTTATTCCATATACATCATCCCTTTTTGCATCCTCAACTCCTTTTAAAAAATTTTTTACGATCCTGTCTTCTAAGGAATGGAATGTGATAATTACTAAACAGCCGCCTTCTTTTAAAACATCTGAGCTTTGTTTCAACATTTCTTTCAGCGCGCCTAATTCATCATTTACTTCAATCCTTAATGCCTGAAAAACCTGGGCGAAATATTTATTAGGATTTCCTTTAACAACACCATGCACAGCATTTTTAAAATCAGCAATTGTTTGCAATGATGTTTTATTTCTTTGTTCCGTAATTATTTTTGCCAAGGTTTTGGAATTAGTGACTTCTCCGTATTGTTCAAAAATTTTATGCAATTTTCCTTCAGGATATTTTTCAAGAATATCAATTGCGCTTTGCTCCTGTCGTTGATCCATCCGCATATCCATATTTGCATTGTAACGGGTAGAGAAACCACGTTCGGCCTTATCAAACTGGTAACTTGAAACACCCAGGTCAGCCAGTATCCCATCTACCGAGTTTATTTTATGCAAGCGAAGAAAGCGTTGCAGGTGGCGGAAATTTTGCGGAATAAAAGTTATTCTATCATCATCAGGTACATTTTTCTTTGCATCGTGATCCTGATCAAAGGCAATTAATTTTCCTTCTTTATTTAATTTATCCAGAATAGCTTTACTATGCCCGCCGCCTCCGAATGTACAATCAACATAAATGCCTGATGGATTGATTTGTAAGCCATCTATAACCTGTTGCAACATTACCGGCACATGATAGATGCCCTGTTGCATAAATTATAGCTCGCTTTTTTTATCATCCACCATAACATCTTTAGCTAAATTGCTAAATGCTTCCGGTGAAAAAGTTTCAAAGAACTGCTGGTATTTATTTTTATCCCAGATCTCAATTTTATTTACGGCCGAAACCAATACAATATTCTTTTCCAGAGCTGCGTATTCCATTAAGTTTTTAGGTATCAATAAACGGTTGGCACTATCCAATACTACCTGTGTTGCTCCATTTAAAAAGTAGCGTCGGAATTGACGAACCTTAGGTTCAAAATCATTTAAATCACTTATCTCAGCAAAGATGGGTTCCCAGCTTTTTATTGGATAAAGACTAAGGCATTTTTCAAATCCACGGTTTATTACAAATAGCTCGGGATTTCCTTTAGGCAATTGTTTTTTTACTGCTGCAGGAAGCAGGAATCGCCCTTTCGAATCTAATGTTGATTCATATTCACCTATAAAGCCTGTCATTATTAAGGGTTTAGGGTCCTGAAATTCAGGAAAACAATAATTTCCACAAAATAACACTTTTTCCCACTTAACCAACAAAATAGTTAAAAACTTTTTATTACTGGTATTTTTATATGTTTAAATTGTTTAAAAAAACAGAATGACTTTTAGGCTTTCCGGGACTTCTTTATTGATAAAAAATAAGAATAAGAGAGATGAAAGTGCAAAAAGTAGTAACAGATAACTGAAGATCGAAGAATGCCTTTAAACCATGTTCTTCTAGCCTATATATAAAATGTTTGCACTAAATGATGTATCAGGTTGTTTGAAACTGGTTGTTCCTTAGCGAAAAGATAAAAATTTATTCAACAACTGCAGGTGCATTTTTTTGCGGCATATCAATAGTAAAGCAACTCCCCCTGCCTAAAGTACTTTCTGCTTTTATTTTTCCATGATGTGCACTTACAATGGTTTTTACATAGCTTAAGCCTAAGCCGAAACCCTTAACATTATGAATATTACCGGTATGAGCACGATAGAATTTTTCAAAAATGCGGTGAAGTGTTTCTTTATTCATACCAATACCATTATCCTCTATCCTGATTCGGAAGTGATTACCTGCATTCATTGTACATAATCTTATTACCAGGTTATCCTTTGAATATTTTACTGCATTATCCAACAGATTATTTACAAGATTAGTAAAGTGCACTTCATCTGCACATATCAAATCATTGGTAGCCTCGAAATTCACTTCTAGCTTCCCTTGCTTTTCCTCAACAGGTAATTTCATGTTATTTACCGCAGTATTGATCAAATCGTGTGCATGGAAAGTTTTTAAATTAAGCTGTATTTGTTGTTTATCAAGCATTGCAGCCTGCAGGATTGTCTCCACCTGTTTATTCATCCGTTTATTTTCTTCTTTAATTATTCCGGAAAAATATTCCATTTTGGCTTTATCATTTACAACCTTCTCATTTTTTAAAGCGTCTACTGCAAGTGATATTGTTGCAAGCGGTGTTTTAAATTCATGTGTCATGTTATTGATAAAATCAGATTTAATTTCGCTTAATTTCTTCTGTTTTAATAAAGCCCTGAGTGTAATAAAAAATGCGCTTAAAATTAGTACAGTAAATAATATGGAACTGGCAATCATCCACCATAGTTGATTTAATATCATATTTTTTATACCTGGAACTACAACTACTAATAATTCTTCTTGGGATACACCTTCAGAAATACTTCCGCTTGGTGATTCTAATGAATATACAAGTATCTTATTATTATTTGTATCCTTAATAGCTTCCTGATATACCTGTGAAAATCTCTCGGATTGCACCTGTTCGCCAATCATTGAGGTTGGTGTAACTGCAAATTCAAAAAGGATATTTTTAAGATCATCATGTTTGTTAAACGCATTTTTAATGGTAGCCCGTATTTCATCACGGCTTAATTTATGCGTAATAGTAAGGGGGAAAACATTTAAAGGAGAAAGTGCATCATTACTCTTTTTAGTGTTAAAAGGCGATAAGTTTCCTTTCTGTTCTATTAGATCATTTCCAGCTGCGGCGGTAATAATTATTAGATGCTGCTCAAGCTGATACTCTTTATCTTTAAGCGACTGCTTTATCCATAAAAACTGAAAAAAAATCAATCCTACTAATGATAGAAAAATCAGAATAGTAATAATTGGAAAAATTTTCTTCATGAACTCAAAATTAAACCACACAAAACCCTTAAAAAAAATGTGTGAAAAGAATAAATAATTTTAACTAAGTATTATCCTTTTTAAAAGTATCGAAAAAAAAATTAGTAAAGCAATATACACTTCATGAAATAAATATAATTTAGAATATGATTTCACCAACCAGAGGCACATTATTAATAGCTAATCCCTTTTTAAAAGATCCAAATTTTGTACGAAGCGTAATTTTTCTTTGTGACCACAAAGAAGAAGGAAGCTTTGGATTTGTTTTAAATAAAATATTTTCAAAAACATTGGGTGAGTTAATTCCCGAACTGGAAGCTTATAAAATCCCTGTTTATTACGGAGGCCCTGTACAAAGAGATACCATACATTTTCTGCATCAATATCCTGATCTTATTCCCGGGGGAGAAGAAGTGCTTGATGGTATTTACTGGGGAGGAAATTTTGAAAGCCTTGTTTCTTATGTAAAAAATAATGACATTGATTTTAATAAGATAAGATTTTTTATTGGCTATAGCGGCTGGAGTGAAGGACAGTTAGATGGCGAGCTGCAGGAAAAAAGCTGGCTTATTGTTGATGCTATTAGAAAACTGATTTTTCATAAAAACCCTGAAGAGACATGGAAGGATTCGCTGAAACATTTAGGCGGAGATTATGAAATGATGATTAACTTTCCGCTGGATCCTCAATTGAATTAAGAAAAAACATTGCATTGCATATTTTCATTTATTGTTTAAATTAATATTTCAATATGAAAAAGTTAGCTGTTCTATTATCGGTGCTTGCTGTTGCCATCATATCATTATTTTTTGAAAGTAATAAAAAGGGGAAACGTAAAAATAAAAACCGGGAAGGAACTGTCGATGATGAGATGGCAGGCCCCGGGGCGAGGAAATCTATATTGGAGCAAATGGTGGCAGGTATTTCCTGAAAGAGGGAAAAAAGATCTATGTTGGTTATAAAGGGAAAAAACATGTTTCCCAGAATGAATAATAATTATCCCATATAATATTACATTACCTTACCAAAAAATTTGCTGTATTCTCTTTTAAAAATCCCTGCAAAAATTGCTTTTTATTTTTATTGCAGAAGAAGAATAATAAAACATAAACAACTTCTGCATAGTGAAGGCCCTTTGCTAATCGCAGCTAATCATCCCAATTCGTTTTTAGATGCCATCATTTTGGCAACCTTATTTAAGCGCCCGATTTATTCATTGACAAGAGGTGATGCATTCGCCAACATTTTTTTTAAATATTTGCTTTTTTCTTTAAAGATGTTACCCGTGTACAGGATAAGCGAAGGCGCTGAAAACATTGAACATAACTACACAACATTTTCTGCCTGTATCGAGATCTTTAAAAAGAATGGAATCGTTTTAATATTCAGTGAAGGAAGATGTATAAATGAATGGCATTTAAGACCGCTGAAAAAAGGCACGGCAAGACTGGCTATAACCGCCTGGCAGCAAGGCATACCATTAAAAGTGTTACCTGTGGGAATTAATTATAGTTCCTTCAGAATATTTGGTAAAAATGTAATCCTGAATTTTGGAGATATTATTGAAAAAGGAAGTTTTAATGAAGCCATGCCTGCAGGAGAAGCAATTACAGCATTCAATACAAAATTGTGGGAGCAGTTAAAAAATTTGGTGATAGAAATTGATAAAACAGATAAAGAGAAAATTAAAAAAATTTTTTTTGTACCGCAACTATTAATAAAAAAAATATTACTATTTATACCTGCAATTATTGGTTGGCTGATGCATGCACCATTATATTACGCTGTAGTTTTATTAATATGGAATAGAGCCCATGACCATTATGATTCTGTAATGGTTGGATTATTATTTGTTCTTTATCCTGTTTATCTTTTTGCAATTATGATAATCACTTATCACTTCACAGGAAATTCGTGGGCTTTCCTTTTACTTCTTATTTTACCTTTTACTGCTTGGAGCTGTTTGCAATTGAAAAGGCAGGTGAAATAAACCTTTCAATAAAATGCGGCAAAATTGTTTGGGCTGAAGCCCGTTAAGATTGCATTTTTAACCCCAGCATTAGGCTGGAGTTTTGTAAAAGTAATGAAGGACTTTAGTCCAAATAAAAACCCACAATGATTCATGGGTTGATAAAAATTATTACTGCCGTAAAAATTACACTTCAGTCGCACCTTCTACTAATACAGTAGTTTTATTATCAATCACTTCTACAAAACCACTCTGTATATTATAATGTGTAAATGAAGTTTTATCTTTTAATATTTTGAGCTTACCTGCTTTTAAAGCGCTCACTAATGGAGCATGCTTTTCCAATACTTCAAAGGAGCCGGCAATGCCCGGAAGCTGTACGCCATATACTTCTCCGCTAAATATTTTTCTTTCCGGTGTTAATATTTCTAAAGTCATAGCCTCTGTCTCCCTAAAGGGAGAACTTGGTTGGTTAGTTAATAATTAATTTGTTTTTCCATAATCTTCTAATCTATCTTCTCCTTTTCCTCCCCCGTTGGGGGAGATAGAGGGGGCTTTAAGCCTGCGCCGCTTCCATCATCTTCTTACCTTTTTCAATTGCATCTTCAATAGTTCCCACCAGATTAAATGCCGCTTCAGGATATTCATCCACTTCTCCATCCATAATCATATTAAATCCACGGATAGTATCTTCAATCGGAACCAATACACCTTTTAACCCGGTAAAGGCTTCTGCCACATGGAATGGCTGCGACAGGAAACGCTGTACACGCCTTGCACGGCTAACCGTTAATTTATCCTCATCACTCAACTCATCTAGTCCAAGAATGGCAATAATATCCTGTAATTCTTTATACCGTTGTAACGTAAGTTTAACCCGGTTGGCACAATCGTAATGAACATCCCCCACAATTTGCGGAGTAAGAATTCTTGATGTAGAATCCAACGGATCAACCGCAGGATAAATACCAAGGTCAGCAATCTTTCTGCTCAATACAGTTGTTGCATCAAGGTGAGCAAATGTTGTTGCCGGAGCAGGATCTGTTAAATCATCCGCAGGAACGTACACTGCCTGAACAGATGTGATAGAACCGTTTCTTGTAGAAGTAATTCTTTCCTGCATCAATCCCATTTCAGTTGCTAGCGTTGGCTGATAACCTACTGCCGAAGGCATACGGCCTAACAGCGCTGATACTTCAGAACCTGCCTGTGTAAAACGGAATATATTATCTACGAAAAATAAAATGTCTTTTCCTTTTCCGGTACCATCACCATCACGAAAATATTCTGCAATCGTCAATCCGCTCAAAGCCACACGGGCCCTTGCTCCCGGCGGTTCATTCATTTGTCCAAATACAAAAGTTGCTTTAGAATCTTTAAGGTCTTCCATATTCACACTTTCCAGGTCCCATCCACCTTCTTCAAGACTATGTTTAAATTTATCTCCGTACTTCATAATATCAGCCTCAATCATCTCTCTCATCAAATCATTTCCTTCACGTGTTCTTTCACCCACTCCTGCAAATACTGATAAACCTGCATAAGCTTTTGCGATATTATTAATAAGCTCCTGTATCAATACCGTTTTACCCACACCGGCACCGCCAAACAAACCAATTTTACCACCTTTTGCATAAGGCTCAATCAAATCAATCACTTTAATGCCGGTATATAAAATTTCTGAAGCCGTACTTAAGTTTTCAAACAACGGCGGCTTATTGTGTATCGGGCGACCATTCTTTTTGCTAACCTGTGGCAAACCATCAATCGCATCGCCGGTTACGTTAAATAAGCGTCCGTTAATTTCATCGCCAATAGGCATTACAATAGTTGAACCCAGGTCAACCACCTCCATTCCACGGGTCAGGCCTTCAGTACCATCCATTGCAATACAGCGAACACTGTCCTCACCCAAATGCTGCTGTGTTTCCAGTATCAGTTTATCCCCATTTTTACGGGTAATTTCCAATGCATGAAGAATTTCCGGCAGCTTATTATCCCCTGTAAAATGCACATCCACCACCGCACCAATTATCTGTTTTATCTTTCCAATGTTTGCCATAAATAAGGTTATTTGTCTAAGAGGCGCAAAGGTAAGGGTTGAGGGTTGAAATGAAAAATTGAAAATGAAAAATATGGGCATTCCGACATGCGTTCCTGGCTATAAATGCATGGCTGCGCAAGCCGCCGGGGTTGGAGTTTATCCTGAGCGTAGCCGAAGGGTTACAAGTCCTCGCCGCTAAACACAAAGCCAACGCTTCGCTGTGGGCTTTCCCACTGCAATCCCTAATGCGGTGAAATTAAATGAAGCGGAGGCGGCTTAGGAACTGAAGATGTCAATTCTTTTGTGACTTTTTCCCACATTTCAGGTTTGGAAGTTATAATGACTTTATATTTTTTCGCAACCAGCGCCTTGGTTGTAACCATTTTATTAAAAGCAATTAAATAGCCTGAATCTACACCTGCTTTTCTATAGAGCTCTTTTATTTCATAATAAGTCCTTGGAGTTTTTCCGCCGTTTCTTATTTGCACTTTATCCGCATTCAAATTACCCCATTTATTTTCTACAACCCCTCTACAAAAGAAATCCTTGCATTATTATATTTTATAAATACAGGGTCATTTTTTAATTGAGCCTTCAATTTACTCTCCGATTGAGAATACACAGCTGCATTAAAAAAACAAAGTATGCAGAAAAGGATAAGGTAAAAAGGGTGATCTCTATTTAGTTTATTGATCGGGCAATAATGTTCCGATAGGAACAATTAGTGGGTAGAAAATATACAAATCATAGTAGCAGCGTTCCGTAGGAACGCATGGTGCTATTCTAATTCCTTAAAAATATATTGCTCATCCCATTCAATTTCAAACGTCTTCAAAAACTTTCTGTACTCTTCCAAAAATGTTTCCTGCCTGTGATGTATTTCCCTGGTTTTGAATATACCGAATTACATCATTCACCTGACTCTTTGAATACGAAAAAGCCCCATATCCTTCCTGCCAGGCAAAATTCTTACATAAATTTTGATCTTTAACCCACTTGCTGCTTTCTGTTTTTACATTTTGTATCAATGATGATATGGATTGATGAGGTCTCATTCCGATAAAAAGGTGAATATGGTCGGACATGCTGTTAATTTGGAGCATTTTGTGTTTGTTGACTTGGAATATACCAGTTACATATTGATGTAGCCTTTCTTTCCATGCATTGTCAATTAGAGCCGCCCTGTATTTTACTGCAAACACAAACTGAATATGAATCTGCGTATAACTATTTGCCATATTGATTAATATAACTGATGCAATTTATTAATAAGCGCCAATCGTTCCTACGGAACGAACTGAATCCTTATCTGTTTTTCTACCTACGCAATGTTCCTACGGAACAAAAAGGGCATTAACAAGGTATAAAAAAATAGAATTGTATACCCAAAAAAAAAGCTAACGACAAGTGAATAAACAAATCTCCATATCCAAATAGAAAATCCGAAATTTGATGTTCGGAATCAGTTATGGATAAATTCATCGTTTCAGCAAGAAAATACAGGCCGCAGAACTTTAATACAGTTGTAGGGCAATCGCATATCACCACTACCTTAAAAAATGCCATTAAGAATAACCAGCTGGCTCATGCCTTTTTGTTTTGCGGACCAAGGGGTGTTGGTAAAACCACCTGTGCCAGAATTCTTGCCAAAACAATTAACTGCGAGAACAGAACAGCAGATGGGGAAGCATGTAATACCTGCAACTCCTGTACTTCATTTGATAATGGCACTTCTTTAAATATTCATGAGCTGGATGCAGCAAGCAATAATTCTGTTGATGATATTCGGTCATTAGTTGACCAGGTAAGATTTGCACCACAGGCGGGAGCATACAAAGTATATATTGTTGACGAGGTTCACATGCTTAGCTCATCTGCTTTTAATGCCTTTTTAAAAACCCTGGAAGAGCCGCCGCCTTTTGCTATTTTTATTTTGGCAACAACCGAAAAGCATAAGATAATCCCCACCATACTTTCCCGCTGCCAGATTTTCGATTTTAAACGGATAACCAATCATGATACCGTTGAGCACCTGCAGGAAATTTGCGAAAAAGAAGAAATAATTGCGGATAAGGGTGCTTTACATGTTATATCCCAAAAAAGTGAAGGTTGCCTGAGAGATGCATTGAGCATTTTGGATAAAATAGTAAGCTTCACCAACGGAGAATTAAATTACACAAACACTTTAGAGCATCTTAATATTCTGGATGAAGATTATTATTTTAAACTGATTGACTGCATGCAGCAGCAAAATATAAGCGATGCAATATTAATGTATGATGAAATTAATCGCAAAGGTTTTGAAGGAGATCTGGTGCTAAATGGATTTGCTGAATTTATAAGGAATGTTTTGGTAAGCAAAGACCCCAAAGTTGCAGTGCTTTTAGAAGTGGCTGAAAACTTTAAACCGAGGTATTTAGAAACAGCTAAAAAAATTAACCCTGCATGGCTGATAAGTGCTTTGAATATTTTAAGCGAGGCTGAAATTAATTATAAGCAGGCACGCAATAAAAAATTGCACGTTGAACTCTCACTTATAAAACTCTGTTATCTGCAACAGGCGATTGAATTGGTGAATGATGATAACGGTTTACATAAAAAAAAACTAATTGATAAGATAAAAGCTGTTGCTTTTAGAACAATTACGCCTATTGAATTGAAGGAAAAGCTGCAAGCTACAAGCCTGCCTACCGGACAGGCAGGCTACAAGCCGCAAGCAGAGAATACTTTACCGGTAAGCGAAGACAATAATGGTGCTCTATCATCTTTAGATGTTGGAGGCGAAGCAAAACTTATTATTGAAACCGAGGTAAAAAATATTACTACAAAAGCAGTTGCTGATAACACCAGAGTTGCAAATGGTCACTCTAAAATAGGCGTATTAGATAAAATAAGAAAAGAGGTAGCCAGCCGCCATCAATCAAATACAAACGTTGTAAAAGAACTTAATGAAGAAGAATTATACATAGCGTGGGGACAATACATTGAAAAACTACAGAAGAAAAACAATCCATCTGCAGTTAGTAATTTTAAATCAGCTATCTTAAAAATTGCAGTCCCTAACTGCATTGAAATAGGTACAGAAAGCAAAATTCATCAAAGCTTTATCGAAAATGAAAGGGCGGCTTTAATTGAACATCTTCAAACCCATTTTAGTAACCGAAAACTTTCTTATAAAGTTATTGTAGAAGAATCCGCGGATAAAAAATCTGAGGAAGAACATCTTACCACAAAGCAGCAATATCTTAAAATGATTGAACAATATCCTTTAGTAAAAGAATTAAAGGATAAATTAAAACTGGAACTGGATTATTAAAGCCCCCTCTAAATCTCCCCTCAAAAGGGGAGACTTATTAATCGGCTTGTTACTTTATTTATTTACTCAATTTGCACTAATTTCGGTTTATTACTAATTAACTAATAACCAATAAACTTATAAACATACATGGCTGAAGTTATAAAAATGCCGAGGATGAGTGATACGATGACTGAAGGTGTTATTGTAGAATGGCATAAAAAAGTAGGAGATAAAGTAAAGCCCGGCGACTTGCTGGCTGAAGTGGAGACTGATAAAGCCACAATGGAATTGGAGAGTTATAATGAAGGCACATTATTATATATAGGTGTTGAAAAGGGAAAGTCTGTAGTTGTAGATGGTGTGCTTGCAGTGGTTGGTAAGGAGGGTGAGGATTATAAAGGATTATTAGATGGCGAAAAAAAACCGGAAGAGAAAAAACAAGAACCCCCAGCTCCGAAGGAAAATGAAAAAAAAGAAGTTCCAACCCTTCCACAAGCTCAGGATGACAAACAACCAACACAACAACCTGCACAAGAAAAGAATACAAAGGAATCGGAGACTTCGCAAGTCTCTCCGCCAACAAGCGGGGGAGACCTGCCTGCCGGACAGGCAGGTTTAGAAGGGGCCAGATTAAAAGCATCTCCGCTTGCAAAAAAATTAGCTGCTGATAAAGGAATTGACATTTCACAAATAAATGGAAGTGGAGATGGCGGAAGGATAGTGAAGAAAGATATTGATAGTTATAAGCCGTCAACGGTTGAAAGTCGACAGCCGACAGAAAGCAGGCCGGTACAGCCCTTTACCCAAACCGGACAGGAAGGTTACCAGGATATACAACTTACGCAAATGCGTAAAACAATTGCCCGCCGTTTAAGTGAAAGCAATTTTACCGCTCCGCATTTTTTCCTGACAATGGAAATAAATATGGATAATGCAATGTCTTCAAGAACGAGTATAAATGAAATAAGCCCGGTTAAAATATCATTTAATGATATGGTTATCAAAGCGGCAGCTATGGCGCTACGGCAGCATCCGGCCGTTAACAGCAGCTGGATGGGAGATTTTATTCGCCAGAACAATCATATTCATATAGGTTCAGCTATTGCATTACCAGAGGGTTTGATAGTTCCTGTTATCCGTTTTGCAGATCAGAAATCGCTATCTCAAATTGCAGCTGATGCAAAAGACCTATACGATAAAGCAAGAAATAAAAAGATACAGCCACAGGATTTTACCGGAAACACATTCACGGTTTCTAATTTAGGAATGATGGACGTAGAAGAATTTACCGCTATCATCAATCCGCCTGACAGCGCCATTCTTGCGGTTGGCAGAATTAAAGAAACAGTTGTAAAAAAAGGCGAGGGTTTTGGCACTTCTAACTTTATGAAAGTTACTTTAAGCTGTGATCATAGAAGTGTGGATGGAGCTGTAGGTGCTGCTT
>MWYX01000041.1 GCA_002050465.1 Chitinophagales bacterium 65-1 | reverse complement strand
GTAATGGGAGTTATCAATATAGTTTTAAAACGACTACATCTTCTGCCAGTATGGATAAATTCCCAATTCTGCAATCACAATTAGGAGAAGTTATAAGGAGGGCAGATGAAATAAATTTTCCAGAGCGAACTACCATCGCTAAAATAGAAAGGCAACCTGATATTCCCGGAAGACGGTATAAAACAATAGACTTTATTTTACCTGGCCAATTGGGTTTTTCATTATTAAGCGCCGGCGTATTTGGTGTAGCATTCATGTTCTATAGCTTACGGAACACTTTGGTTTTAAAGCGGTTTTTTGCCACACCTATTAAAAGATCATATATCGTTTTAGGAGAAGCTTTGAGCAGGGTGCTGTTTCAATTACTGACAGCTGTTATAATTATTTCCTTAGGCTATTACCTTTTTGGATTTACCCTTGTTAATGGCATGCAAACGTTTTTAGAATTAATGGTATTAAGCTTTATTGGCTTACTGGTGTTTATGGGATTTGGGTTTATCGTTAGTGGACTGGCAACAAGTGATAGCAGCATTCCGCCCTTTGCAAACCTTATCACACTTCCTCAATTTTTGTTGGCAGGTACTTTTTTTCCTATTGATCGATTTCCCGGGTGGTTACAGGTTATTGCAAAAGTTTTGCCTCTTACGCATTTAAATACGGCAATGAGAAGTGTTGCTTTTGAAGGAGTTCATCTTTGGGATGTAAGAAATGAAATCGGGATTCTATTATTATGGGGAGTGGTGGCTTATGCAATAGCTATTAAAGTATTTAGATGGGAATAATAGTTTTAGTCTGAGAGAAATTCTAAGTTCCTTTTAATACCTGCATATTTACTCCTTTTTAATGGCGAATCTTTAAATATTACTTTGAAAGATTCTTCAGTTACTTCTTCCCAATCTGATGTTGTAAAATTTAATATTTGATGAAGTGGAGTGAAAGTTAATTCCTTTGTTGGTTTGGAAAATTTATTCCAGGGGCAAACATCCTGGCAAATATCGCAGCCAAACATTTTATTAGCGAATTGTCCTTTCATTTTATCAGGTATCAGCATGTCTTTCAATTCTATCGTAAAATAAGAAATGCATTTGCTTCCATCTATAACTTTATCATTTAAAATTGCATCCGTCGGGCATGCATCAATGCAACGCGTACAGCTTCCGCAATAATCTTTAACAAAAGGAGCATCGTATTCAAGTTCCAGGTCAATGATAAGTGTAGCAATAAAAAAAAACGAACCCTGTTGCTTTGTTATAAGATTTCCATTCTTCGCTATCCAGCCAAGCCCGCTTTTTTGTGCCCAGCTTTTTTCCAGCACCGGGGCACTGTCGGCAAATCCACGTCCATGAATTTCCCCGATATTTTCCTTTATCATCTGCAAAAAAATTTTAAGCTTGTCTCTGATCACTTCATGATAATCCTTTCCATAAGCATATTTGGAAACCTGGGGAGCATTTCTTTTCTGTTGTTCCGAGGGAAAATAATTCAACAATAAGGTAATAACAGATTTTGCCCCTGGAACTAATTTGCAGGGGTCAATTCTAAGGTCAAAATATTTCTCCATATACTTCATACTGCCATGCTTACCCGTATTTAACCATGTCTCTAATCTTCTTGCATCATCATCTAACTTTTGGGCCTTTGCAATACCACAATAATCAAAACCTAAAGTTTTAGCTGTAGATTTAATAAAAAAAGTATGGGATGTAATGCTTTTCATATGTTTTATCAAAGTTAAGCCACCAACTGTTAGATTAACAGGAAACTTAGTACAGAACTGCACTTGCGACAGCATAATTTAAGTATAAATAGACATAATTGCCGTCCAGGGGTATTGGTTAAACATTTGCAGGTTATTCAGCGAAAAAAGTTAAATATGAACCTTAATAATTTCACTATAAAATCACAGGAAATATTTTCAAAAGCACAGCAAATAGCTTTTAATAATCAGAACCCAAATATTGAAACTGAACACCTATTAAAAGCACTTTTAAGTGATGCTGATAGTCCTGTTGATTTTCTTCTTAAAAAAAATAATGTAAACGTAAATTTTGTTGAAAGCAAAGTTGATGAGGCTATACAAAAGCTACCAAAGGTAAGTGGTACTGAACCAGCACAAACCCTAAGCAGGGATATGAATAATGTAATGCTTAAGGCAGGATCTGTTCTTAAAATATTTAAAGATGATTTTGTAAGTGTTGAACATTTGCTTTTAGCTATTCTACATAGTAATGATAATTCAGCAAAGCTTTTAAAAGATGCCGGACTCAATGAAAAAGGATTGACATCGGCGATAAATGACTTACGTCAAGGCTCAACAATTTCCTCGCAGACATCAGAAACGCAGTACAATGCCTTAAATAAATATGCAAAAAATTTAAACGAAATGGCCCGGAACGGTAAACTCGATCCCGTTATTGGCCGTGATGAAGAGATAAGAAGAACTTTGCATATTTTATCCAGAAGGTCAAAGAATAATCCGATACTTGTTGGTGAACCCGGAGTTGGTAAAACAGCTATTGCGGAAGGTTTGGCGCATCGTATCATTAACGGAGATATACCCGAGAATCTTAAATCGAAAATTATTTATGCCTTGGATATGGGGCAATTAATTGCTGGTGCAAAATACAAAGGTGAGTTTGAGGAAAGATTAAAGGGTGTTGTAAAAGAAGTAGCAACAAGTGATGGAGAAATAATTTTATTTATTGATGAGATACACACATTGGTTGGCGCCGGAGGTGGTGAAGGTGCTATGGATGCAGCTAATATTTTAAAACCGGCTTTAGCCAGAGGGGAATTAAGAGCAATAGGCGCTACCACATTGAATGAGTATCAAAAATTCTTTGAAAAAGATAAAGCTCTCGAAAGGAGATTTCAAAAAGTAATGATAGAAGAACCTACTGTTGAAGATGCCATTTCTATTTTACGCGGACTAAAGGATCGATATGAAACACATCATCATGTACGTATAAAAGATGAAGCAATCATCGCAGCTGTTGAACTTTCCCACCGGTATATAACTGATAGGTTTCTTCCTGATAAAGCAATCGATCTTATTGATGAAAGCGCCGCAAAGCTAAGGCTTGAGATGAACTCAATGCCTGAGGATTTGGATAAATTAGAAAGAGCTATCCGCCAATTGGAAATAGAAAGAGAAGCCATTAAAAGAGAAAAGGATGAAACAAAGCTTAAACAGTTAAACACTGAAATTTCTAACATTACTGTTGAGCGTGATACATTTAAAGCCAAGTGGCAGCAGGAAAAAGAGATAGTGGAAAAAGCGCAGAATGCAAAAGCAGAAATGGAAAATTTAAAATTGGCTGCAGAAAAAGCAGAGAGAGAAGGTGATTATGGAAAGGTTGCTGAAATTCGTTATGGTAAATTACAGGAACAGGAAAAAATTATTGCAGATCATACAAAAGAGTTGGCAGATATAAGTGAAAGAAGATTATTGAAAGAAGAAGTGGATGCAGAAGATATAGCCGAAAACGTAGCTAAAGCAACAGGTATCCCTGTAAATAAAATGCTGCAGAGTGAACGGGAAAAACTATTGAACCTTGAAGATGAATTACATAAACGTGTTGTTGGCCAGGATGAAGCCATAGAAGCCGTGGCAGATGCCATTCGCAGAAGCAGGGCGGGTCTGCAGGATCCAAAAAAACCCATAGGCTCTTTTATATTTCTGGGAACAACTGGTGTTGGTAAAACTGAACTGGCAAAAGCATTGGCAAATTATTTATTTGATGATGACAGCATGATGACGCGGATTGATATGAGCGAATATCAGGAAAAGCATACCGTCAGCCGGTTAATTGGTGCACCTCCCGGTTATGTTGGTTATGATGAGGGGGGGCAATTAACTGAAGCTGTGCGTCGTAAACCATATAGCGTGGTTTTATTAGATGAGATTGAAAAAGCACATCCTGATGTTTTCAATATTTTGTTACAGGTGCTGGATGATGGAAGACTTACAGATAATAAAGGACGAATAGTGAATTTCAAGAATACTATTATTATAATGACAAGTAATATCGGTAGCCATATCATTCAGGCAAATTTTGAAGACGTTACAGAAAATAATAAAGAGGAAGTAGTAGATAATACAAAACGTGAAGTATTGGAGCTGTTAAAGCAAACCATACGCCCTGAATTATTAAACAGGATTGATGAGATAATTATGTTTCAGCCATTAATGAAAAAAGAAATTAAGAACATCATTAAAATTCAACTGGAAGTATTAAGACAAAAACTATTGGAAAATAGTGTGGATCTACAGTTCAGTGAATATGCTTTGGATTATCTTGCAGAAAACGGTTTTGATCCTCAATATGGAGCAAGGCCATTAAAGCGCCTGATACAAAAAGAGATTATAAACCAGCTTAGCAAAAAGCTTCTTGGAGGAACTATAGATAAATCACAACCAGTTTTAGTTGATGTATTTGATGGAAAAACACTGGTATTCAGAAATGAAGTGCATGAGCATGAGAAGGTAAAATAATTAACAATATAGCTCCAGCCTTCTATCCCTGCTATTTTGATTACCGATCATTGCGGGCATCTTTTTTGTTAGAATTGTTGAAAGAATAATCAAATGAAAACACGGAACCTGATACTATTTTTTTCCGGCACGCTGGCTGCGGTTTTTTTACTTGTTATTTTAGGATTTGATAAAAATAAACAAAGTGAGAACGATGCAGAAACCAATGAACCTGTTCATCAATGGACCGTACCAAAGATTCCAACGCAAATGACATTTGCAGGAGAAAAAGTGCCCCTGGAAAAATGGGAAATAAGAGAACAGTTTGACAGAGAACTTACATTAATATATTACCAGACTGGTGGCATATTAACGATATTAAAATATGCCAACAGGTGGTTGCCGGTTATAGCAGAAAGATTAAAGCAAAATGGTATCCCGGAAGATTTTAAATATTTATGCATAGCCGAAAGTAACCTTCAGAATTTAATTTCAAGGGCTGGCGCTGTAGGGTTTTGGCAATTTATGAATTATACAGGACCGGGCTTTGGTCTTGAAATAAATGCTAATGTAGATGAGCGGTATAATACCATTAAATCCACTGATGCGGCTTCACAATATTTAAAACAGGCATATAATAAATTTGGCAGCTGGACGGCTGCCGCGGCATCCTATAACTGCGGGCAGGGAGGGTATAACGCCCAGGCTACCTTTCAGAGAACAATGTATTATTATGATCTCAATTTACCTGTAGAAACCAATCATTACATGTATAGAATTTTATCTTTTAAATATATACTGGAGAATCAAAAAAAACTGGGTTATATACCTGATACTTCTGATCTGTATAAACCCTTTGAAACTAGGAGCGTTACAGTAACTAACAGTATTGCTAACCTTGCCGATTTTGCTATTAATAATGGCACTACCTACAGAATGTTGCGGATACTTAATCCATGGATCAGGGGAAGATCACTCCCGGTTCGTACAGGAAAAAACTACACAATCCTATTGCCTGCAAAAAAATAATTCAGGAAACAAAAACGATCTGCTCTTCAGTTAGTAAAGGCAAATTTTTAAAACGAAGAATTACATTGGCAACTGTTGCAACATCTTTCTGGCAATACAAAGCAATGCGTTGCAGGTCTTTTTCTGTCCAGTAAACCTCTCCTACTTTACTTCCGTCAATATCATTTTTGGGGGATGGTACCCCAAGTGTTGCAGCCAATAACTTTAAAGAAGTATAATGCTTATAGTCTCCAAAGCGCCATAAGTGAAGGGTATCCAGAACAGGCACGTCCCAGGGCTTCATTGCCTGGAAATTAAAACATTCAGGAATTGAAATATTATTTATCAGGATCCTTCTGCACAAAAAAGGAATATCAAACTCTTTTATATTGTGGCCGGTAAAGCACCGCTTATTATTTTTTGCCTGTAACTGGCAAACAGTTTCTATAAATTTTTCCAGAATCTCTTTTTCATTCTCTGAAAAAAATGATTTTACACGCAACTGGTTTTTTCCACTTTCATTTTTTATATAACCAAAACTAATACAAACCACTTTAGCAAACTCGGCCATAATCCCTGCACGCAGGGGATAGTATTGCTCGGGGGTTGTATTATCAGGTAAGGCTTTATTAATTTTTTCTGTCCACAGCTTTTTCCATTCATCCGTCAGCAGTTCATACTTTTCGCAACAACTCACGGTTTCAATATCAATAAAAAATAAATTTTCTACAGAAATATTTTCCATAATCAGGCTTACTTTACAGAATAACAATATACAACAAAGCCTGTGATAACACAGGCTTATAAATAAGAAAATATTTTCGAACTAATTTTTTTTAACTCTTACTGCATTAGGCCCTTTTTGTCCCATTTCAACTTCAAAAGTTACCTTATCATTTTCCTTTAAAGGTTCTTTCAATGCATTTATATGTACAAAAACACTTTCCTGTGTTTGTGAGTCTTTTATAAAACCATAACCCTTTGAATTATTAAAATGGGTAACTGTCCCTGTTCTTATAAGATCTGCGGGGTCAACAGCAGCTTGTCTTGGAGTGCTTATCTGCATATCCTCACTTTTTACAATTTTCTTTTTGCGTGGATCAGGCGGAGTAGATGAAAGATTGCCATCTTCATCAATATATGCCATCATATCTTCCAGGCTTTTCCCCTTATTGGAATTAGCTTTTCGTTCTTCTCTTTTTTCTTCTTTATCCTGCTTCTTTTTTATTCTCTTTTTTTCGTTTTCCTTTTTACTAAATGTTTCCTGCGATCTGGCCATAAATGTTTTTAGAGTTATTTAAACGAAGATAACAATTAAAATTTTACGTTTATTTTATCCAGTGATTATTCCAAAATAAAATCCCGGCTGAAAATAGCGGGGATTACTTAGTTTATTATAAAAAAAATACAAAAATCAATCTTCGATCTTTACTTTACCTTTTTGTTTTGCAATAACTTCTTCTGCAATATTATTTGGCGCAGGCGCATAATGACTGAATTCCATTGTTGAGGTTGCACGTCCGCTGGAGAGTGAACGCAATTGTGTTACATAACCAAACATTTCACTCAAAGGAACTTTTGCTTTTATAACCTGAACGCCGTGCTTGCTGTCCATCCCTTCCAGCATTCCACGACGGCGGTTAAGATCACCGGTTACATCACCCATATATTGATCCGGGGTAAGCACCTCCACTTTCATTATTGGCTCAAGTAATACGGGCTTCGCTTTTTTTCCTGATTCACGATACCCTTGTTTTGCACAAAGCTCAAAGCTCATTGCATCAGAGTCAACCTGGTGAAAAGAACCATCAAAAACCCTAACCTTCATGCTTTCCATCGGGTAACTTGCCAGTACCCCTGTTGTCATAGCTGTTTCAAATCCTTTTTGAATAGCAGGTACAAATTCTTTAGGAATTGAACCGCCAAATAAACCATTCACAAATTGAAAATTTCCTTTTCCTTCTTTTAAAAATTCTTCATCAGCCGGTCCTATTTCAAAAATAATATCGGCAAATTTACCACGGCCACCGGTTTGCTTTTTTAATATCTCTCTGTGTTCAATTGTATTCTGAAAAGCTTCTTTATAAGCAACCTGTGGGGCTCCCTGGTTTATCTCAACTTTAAATTCACGCTTCATCCTGTCAACAATAATTTCAAGATGCAGCTCACCCATTCCACTCAAAATTGTTTGCCCTGTTTCCTCATCAGTCTTTACTCTTAAAGTAGGATCTTCTTCTACAAGCTTTGCAATAGCCATTCCCATTTTATCAACGTCAGCCTGTGTTTTAGGTTCCACTGCGACAGAAATAACCGGTTCAGGAAATGTCATTGCTTCCAAAACAATTGGGTGATCTTCATTACACAAAGTATCCCCTGTTTTAATATCTTTAAAGCCTACTGCAGCGCCAATATCCCCCGCCTCAATAAAATCAACCGGGTTTTGTTTATTCGCATGCATCTGCATGATGCGTGAAATTCTTTCATTTTTTCCTGTACGTGTATTCAAAACATAACTTCCTGAATCTAATCTTCCAGAATAAGCACGGAAGAATGCCAGACGACCAACAAATGGATCGGTCATAATTTTAAATGCCAAAGCACTAAATGGTTCTTTAGGATCGGCACTACGTAAAATTTCTTCGCCATTATCAGGGTTAGTGCCTTTAACAGCTTCAATATCCAAAGGACCTGGTAAGTATCTAATGATTGCATCCAATGCTGTTTGCACACCTTTATTTTTAAAAGATGAGCCACACATCATTGGAATGATAGAAATATCAATAGTCGCTTTTCTCATAGCGGCATGTATTTCATCTTCACTTATGGATTTTGGATCATCAAAAAATTTCTCTAATAATGCATGATCATAATCAGCAACCGCTTCTATAAGATGTTGTCTCCATTCATTTACTTCATCTATCATATCTTCAGGAATAGGAACTTCCTTATAAGTCATACCAAGTGTTGCATCTTCCCACACCATTCCCTTCATTGTAACCAGATCAACAACACCTTTAAAATTATCTTCAGCACCAATAGGTAACTGTAGAGGCACTGCTTTAGCGCCCAACATTTCTTTTACTTGCTTAACAACATTTAAAAAATCGGCCCCGGCCCTATCCATTTTATTTACAAAACCAATTCGCGGAACTTTATATTTATTAGCCTGGCGCCAAACAGTTTCACTTTGAGGCTCCACACCACTAACTGCATCAAATAATGCAAGTAAGCCATCCAGCACTCTTAGCGAACGCTCAACCTCAACGGTAAAATCCACGTGACCAGGTGTATCAATTATATTGAATTTGTATAGTTTTGTATCCGCAGTTTTTGTACCCTGCACAGTTGGAAAATTCCAAAAGCAGGTGGTAGCAGCCGAAGTAATGGTGATACCTCTTTCCTGTTCCTGTGCCATCCAGTCCATTGTTGCTGCCCCATCATGCACCTCTCCAATTTTATGGTTAACACCAGTGTAATACAAAATACGCTCGGTAGTGGTGGTTTTGCCTGCATCAATATGAGCTGCAATTCCAAAATTTCTTTGATACCTTAAGTCGCCCATTACTATATTTTTTTGAAGTTTTAATTTATGTTTTAATTTTTAGTAGCCAGCTTTGGATTATAAATTAGACATCGTTGTGTCACTCACTTGTACTTTTTGTACTTAATTCAGCAAGCTCTAAAACCTAAAATTGGAGGCGCAAAGCTACAAATAATTAGTGGAAATATTCCTTTAAAGAGAAGCCTATTTTCGTTATAACAGCAGTTTCACAAAACATCACCCAGGCTGAAGCTTGAATAAAAAATCCCTTCTGGTAAAAAGGGATTAGCAATTAGTTTATTAATGGATTATATCCTGAAATGTGCAAATGCTTTATTAGCATCTGCCATACGATGAGTATCTTCTTTCTTTTTAAATGCTGCACCTTCACCTTTACTTGCCGCTACTATTTCGTTAGCCAACTTTTCTGCCATGCTTCGTCCATTCCGGTCACGACTGTAACGTATAAGCCATTTAATAGCTAAAGAAGTTTTTCTGTCGGCACGAACTTCCGCAGGAATTTGAAATGTTGCACCGCCAATTCTACGGCTTTTTACTTCTACAGATGGAGTAACATTAGCTAATGCCCTTTTCCATGTTTCATAACCATCTTCGCTGGTCATTTTATTTACTCTGTCAAGAGCATCATAAAAAATATTAAAGGCTCCGCTTTTCTTACCTTCCCACATAAGATTATTCACAAACCTTGTTACCAGTTTATCACTAAACTTTGGGTCGGGGGATAAAGGGAGTTTTTTTGCTTGTGCTTTACGCATTCTTTTATTAGTTTGTAGTTTGTAGTTTAAAGTTTGTAATTGCTTGCGTTTTACTAATAAACTTATAACTATTTACTTGTTACTTATTTTTTCGCCTTTTCTCTTTTGGTTCCGTATTTACTGCGGCTTTTTTTGCGGTCTTTAACGCCGGCAGTATCAAGGCTGCCACGTACAATATGATACCGTACACCAGGAAGATCTTTTACCCTGCCACCACGTATTAAAACTATGGAATGCTCCTGTAGATTATGTCCTTCACCAGGAATGTAGGCAATTACTTCTATCTTATTGGTTAAACGAACCTTTGCAACCTTACGTAATGCAGAGTTAGGCTTTTTAGGAGTAGTTGTATATACTCTTGTGCATACTCCACGCCGTTGCGGACAACTATCCAATGCCCTGGATTTACTTTTTGCTTTTATTATCTCTCTACCTTTTCTTACTAATTGCTGAATAGTGGGCATTATATAACCTTAATTTTTTGGACGGCAAAGGTAAGTGAATAAATCATAAAGTAAAAATAAAAAAGAAAGTATGTGCCAGTAACTACACTTTAAACATCCAGTCATATTTATCAGCGATTCTCCCTTCTTTGATGGCACTTAGCTTGGATTTTACTTCCGGAGCAGTTTTCCATTTATCTACATCAAAATGCATGGTAAAATCCTTGTACCGCAATTCTTTTATCATAGATATTGTAGCAGCTGTTCCGGTTCCAAAAACTTCGTATAGAACACCTGCCTTGTAAGCATCTACTATATCATCAATACTTAAAGCCCTCTCTTCTACTGAAAAACCGAGCTCAGCTAATAGCGTCATCGTGCTATCTCTAGTAACTCCATGCAAAATAGTTCCAGGTTCAAGATCAGGCGTAATAGCAGTATTACCTATTATGAAAAATACATTCATTGTCCCGCATTCCTGTACATATTTATGCTCATAAGCATCTGTCCATAAAACCTGGTCATAACCTTTCTTTTTGGCTTCAGCAGTAGCATACATTGCAGCCCCATAATTTCCCGCCGCTTTAGCATAGCCTACTCCGCCGGGTACAGCCCGTACGTAATTTTCTTCCACATAAATCTTCATGGGGGCACTGTAGTATGGACCGGTAGGACTTAATATGACCATGAATTTATATTTATCACTTGGTCTAACCCCGATTACTTCATCACTGCTAAACATGAAAGGCCTGATATACAGGGAATGATCTTCCTGATGAGGAATCCAATTTTTATCTAGTTCAATCAATTGCCGCATACCTTCCATAAATATCTCCTCAGAAATTTGTGGCATTGCCATTCTTTCAGCAGATATATTAAAACGCTTAAAATTATCAAAAGGCCTAAAAATATATGCTTCCCCCAACTGATTTTTATATGCTTTTATTCCCTCAAAAATTGCCTGCCCATAATGTATTGCCGCTACAGATGGTGATAAAAGGAGTGGTTGATAAGGTTTGATCTCGATATTCTTCCATTCACCATCTTCGTAATCAGCCTCAAGCATATGATCAGTAAAATATTTACCAAAGGGAATATTTTGTAAGTTGAGATCATTAAGCTTACTTATTTCCACTCTTGTAATATTAAAATCAGCTGCTGCAATCATATCAGTAAATTTGTAACAAAGAAACGAAAAAAACTGAATGCAAGTTAATTTATGAGTATGGACAATATTCAGCTTCCGGGCTTTATAATTCAACATTTGTTCCAAAAATCTTTGGTTGATTTAAGCACCGGTAAAGAGGAACAATTATTACCTCCATCCGGGGAATTAAATTTTTTTGGTGGCAATAAACAGCATATAATATTACTTGTAAATAATCCGGATGCTACATTTATAACAGATCAACAACTTACTTTTTTATCTGGAATATTAAATGCCTGCAAACTAACCCTTGAAGACGTTGGATTAATTAATATAGCTTCCTATACAGGGGTATCTTATAAAAAAATATCAGACAATTTTAATGCAAGGATAATAATTATGTTTGGCCTTTTAACTGATGAGATACAATTACCTTTTGTAATGCCGGAATATCAAAGACAATCATATAATAACCAGGTTTATTTAGCTGTGCCCTCTCTAAATGATTTAGAAAATAATAGAGAGCTAAAACGAAAATTATGGGTAGCACTTCAACAAATTTTTTCTCTTTAATATGCAGCAATTAATTTTTGCCACTAATAATCAACATAAAATACAGGAAATACGATCTATACCTGATTTAGGTTATGAAATTATTAGCCTGAAGGAAGCAGAAATTAATATTGATATTCCGGAACCATTTGAAACATTAGAAGAAAATGCTACTGAAAAATCAAGTGTTATACATAAACTTACAGCACAAAATTGTTTTAGCGAGGATACCGGGCTGGAGGTAGAAGCGCTGAACGGTGAGCCAGGTGTAAAAAGTGCACGATATGCAGGCGATAGCAAATCTTTTGAAGAAAATATTCAAAAATTACTATCAAAGTTGAATGGAATTGAAAACCGTAAAGCTCAGTTCCGTACAGTACTCTCTTTAATTCTTAACGGCGCAGAGTACCAGTTTGAAGGAATTTGTAAGGGCATCATTCTTGCAGATAAGAGAGGGGATAAAGGTTTTGGCTATGATCCGGTATTTTTACCTTTAGGGGCTAAAAGAACTTTTTCTGAGATGGGAATGGAAGAAAAAAACAAATATAGTCACCGGAAAAAAGCGATGGATAAGCTGGTTGCATTTTTACATAATTCTAAAATCTAACTTTTTACATTATATTATTTAAACATTGAGACCGGCAGGCAACCATATTGTATCAGAACCCGACTTAATAGATGGTTGCATTAAAGGAAATAGACAAATGCAGGAACTGCTTTACCATAGATTTTCACCTAAAATGTATGCTGTTTGCCTTCGTTATTCAGGAAATACTGAAGACGCACGGGATTTATTGCAGGAAGGATTTATAAAGATATTTAAGAATTTAAGTAAATACCGCGGAGATGGCTCATTTGAAGGATGGATAAGAAGAATTTTTGTAAATACCTCTATTGAACATTTTAGAAAGAAAGTGCACTTGCATGATGTTACAGAAACACAGGAAAAAACAATTGAAGATAAAGAATGGAATGTTTTAGATAACCTTGCAGAAAAGGACATAATAAAAATGATACATGATTTGTCTCCCGGGTATAAAGCAGTTTTTAATTTGCACGTTATAGAGGGATATTCTCATAAGGAAATTGCTGATATACTTGGTATAAATGAAGGAACCAGCAAATCACAATTAGCAAGGGCAAAAATGGTCTTAAAAAAAATGGTTCAGGATAGATTAAACAGAACCAGTAATGACACTGTGAATTTATAGATATGGACAATATCAAAAACAGGATGTATAATTATGAAGTAACACCTCCAACGGATGTGTGGGAAGCTATTGCTATTAAGCTTGATGCTGACGAAGCTACATTTATCCCTATTACTAAAAAGAGAAATAATACTTTTTATTATATAGCTGCAGCTTCTGTAATACTTATATTATTTAGTTTATTCTTTTTTAAAAATCAATCTTCAAAACCGGTAAATGACCAACTTGTAACGGAACTACAAACCAATAACACAAAGAAAGATACGGTAATGAACACTACCGTAATAATGACTGTACCCGTTGAAGAAAGAATATCAGAGAAAGATCGAGGAGCTAACTCTCCGGCTACAAATAAATACAAAAGAGCAGATAATCAAACACAAAATAAGAAAACGCAGAAACCAGATCCGACTGATAATATTGTAGTTGCAGGTAATACTCCTATGCCCCGTTATATTACTATTGAAGGGCCTCAGGGTAAGCCGGTAAAAGTATCGGCGAAAATGGCATCTCTTATTGATTCATCCGGATCAAATGTGACTTCAAAGCCTATATGGAATAAAAAAATTAACGAATGGCGGGAAATAATGAAAGTTAATACCCTGGGCCCCACAACGGGAAATTTTTTAGATATAGTAGAACTTACCAAAGCATTAAAGGATTAAAGATAATCTGTCTGATCTTCCTATTTATAGCAAACTGATTAAATGCCACGAATTAAAATAAGGCTTCCGGAAATTTTTTTTGATATCTCCATAAAAATCCCCGTTAGGATTACAGACATTAATTATGGAAATCATGTGGGTAATGATTCTCTTGTCGCCATTATTCACGAATCAAGAATGCAGTTTTTACAACAATATGGCTATACAGAATTAGATATTGAAGGAATGGGGTTAATAATGTCTGAGATTTTTGTTGAATTTAAAAATGAAACATTTTATAAAGATGTTATTGATGTAAAAATTGCAGCAGGAGATATTTCTACCATCAGCTTCGAATTATTTTATGGGCTTTCAACGTTTAGAAATAAGCAGCAAATAATTATTGCCAATGCAAAAACAACTATGGTTTGTTATGATTATAAGTTAAAGAAACCCATTACCATTCCTGAAAAATTGCTGGATATACTATCTTAATCTTCATTCCATATTTTCCAACTTTCTTCTGCCTGCATAATAAACATTTCATACCCGTTTTGGATTACTGCACCCATCTTTTCCCCGTTTTCTAAAAAAAGTGGTTTCTCAGGATTATTGATCAAATCAAAGAGGTAATGTTTATCAGAAATAAAATGATACGGTAATGGAGGGCATTCCGCCTCATTAGGATACATACCTACCGGTGTGCAATTAATAATAACCGTATAATTTTTCATTACAGTTTCATTAATCATTGAATAGCCTATTAAATCTTTTCCCTCTTGTGGTTGTCTTGATACCAATAAAAATTCAATCTTCAGTTTCCTTAATACGTATTGAACAGCTTTTGATGCACCTCCTGTTCCCAATACCAAAGCCTTTGTGTGATAAGATTTTAATTTTTTTACCAATGAATCTTCAAAACCAATTACATCCGTATTGTAAGCTGTTAACTTATTTCCATCAATTTTAATGGTATTTGTTGCACCGATTTCCCTTACAGCAGGGGTTATTTCTGTTACATATTCTAAAACCTGTTGCTTATATGGTATTGTAACATTTAATCCCCTTAAAAAGGGATTGGAGTTTATTAATGAAGGCAAATCAACTATTGATGGAATCGGGAACAGGTCATACCTGCAATCTATCAGGCCTTCAGTTTGTAATTTATTACTAAAATATTTTTTGGAAAGGGAATGGCCCAGCGGATAACCTATTAATCCATACAATTTCATTAAGCCGTTTCTTTATCAAGATATAAATGAAAAGTATCACCACGCAAGCCGATTCGCATGGTTTCTAAAGGGATTACTTCAGATGGAGCAATATTTCCAAGATTTACATTGCATCCTATCAATTCCAAAAAATATAATTGCTGTGCTTTTTGTGGAGCCTCCCAAATAATTTTCTCTTCCGGTATCTGTGTTAATATTTCCTGTACCAATCCCTCTCTTACCTCACCACTACCCCTGTAAATACCAACATTTCCTGCTTCTCTAGCCTCGGCAATCACGTAGGTAGAGCCCGCTTCCAGTTCTGCTTTCATTAATTCTATCCATTTATATGGAGGAATAATATGAGCTGCGTCCTTACTTCCTACTTCACTTAAAACGGTTCCTACTTTTGTAAGCTTTTCAATATATCCGCATTTTTCAGCATGAGGAATATCAATTGACCCATCACTTACTTCCACATACGTAATGCTGTAGTCCTTACAAATATTTATATAATCATCAAACTGGTTGCGAATAAGAAAAGCTTCAAATAAAGTACCTCCAAAATAAACCGGAATATCATATCCCTGGTAAACTTCAATTTTTTGTCTCAGATCCGGTGTTACAAATGCAGTTCCAAATCCTAATTTTATAATATCAATATGGGAATGGGCAACGCTTAAAAAATTTTTTGCTTCTTCAATGCTAAGTCCTTTATCCATCACCATAGTTATACCATGCTCACGTGGCTTTTTATTCCTTTCAGGAATTTGCGTTAGATTAAAATTCATTATTACTTTTTAAGGGTTGCAGTAAAAATAAACGGTGTGGAATTCAATGTTCCAAACATAAACAAAACAGTTACTTTGACAATCGGTTATTTTTATATTTAGAAATCAGAATGGAAACATACTGATTTTGTAATAAAGAAGGCTCTAATTCAATTAACTCTTTGATTATTTTTGGGGTTTTTTTCATTGCTGATTCCAACAATAATATTCCTTCTTTTGGCTTATTCATTGCAAATAGCAACACGGCTTTATAAAAAATTAATATTGGCTTATTGGTTGTATTTTTTAAAGCATTATGTACCTGTTGCATTGCTTCTTCATAATAACCGGCATTGTACAAACATTTGATTAATTCCTTCCAGCCTTTAATATTTTTTGGCCTCGCTTTTATAAAATTAGAAAAGTAAATGATCGCATCCTTTGTTTTATTAAGCTGTACATAACATTGAGCTAAAGCAAAATTATAGTCAGGGCGTGATTGCTGAATACGCATTGCACTTTCCAGGTTTTTTATTGCGCTTGCCCACTGGCACTCATTAATGTAGGTGCATGCAATTTTATAATGCAAATGGCTATCTTCAGGCGCTAAATGTGAAGCTTTGCGATAATGAAATCTAGCCTGGGCATAATTCTTTAATTTATCATAACAATGACCTAATGCTTCATAGATCACATCTTCCGGCCGGGCTAATTCCAGCACTTTCTGTAAAACTTCTATAGCCTCTTTGTATTTACGCATACGCAGATATGCATCCCCCAAATTCCGATATGCATAGTCAAATTTTTCATCAATAGCGATGGCATACTGATATGCATCAATGGCTTTTTCATAAAGTTTTACTCCCTGGTACGCTGCACCAAGATTAAACCATGCAAGCTCTGTAAATGGATACTCATCTATAATTTTTTGATGTAACTTAATGCCTTCTTCATTTCGTCCTGTATAATCGGTCCAGAAACATATTTTATAAAGAGCCTCTTCATTTGTTTGATCCTGTTCAAGAATCAGCTTAAGGCAATTAAATACTTTATCAAATTCCTCATAATCATCGTACACATCTGATAACTCAAAAAGTAACTCTATACGTTCTTCTCCTTCAAATCTATTAACCGCCTCCTCTAAAATTTCAGCAGCTTTCTTTTGTTGGTCCAATGCCAGGTAAGCATCAGTTTTTAGGATATATAAGTTAATATCCCCCCTATCTAATAATTCAGCTTTGTCTAATAATATTAAAGCTTCTTTATAATGCCTTTTAGCAATTAAAAGATCCGCCTTTTTAATTTGTAAAATGGAGGAATACGGATATTGCTGAATGCCATAATCTGCTGCTTCTAGTGCCGCTGATAATTCCTCTTTCTCTTCGAAAAAATCTATGATCTGTTCAAAAGCATCTTCTTCAATAAATTTATAGCTGTTCCCCGTCTTCATAATATTATATTGCTGAAGCAATTCCATCAAACTTTCCTTATCCTGTCGGTAGGGGTTCTCCTTCATATTCATGTAAATATTATCATTTTCATTTAAATATTATCATTGAAATTAATACTTTTTTAAACGGTACATACGAATATTTAAACTTATACGTTAAATTAAAGTCTAAAAAAATACAATATTTATGTAGTATTTCCAGTTTTTATTGTTAAATTTGTTAACTTAACTAAGTTTTAAAATGATCATAAAATTAAAAATAGCTTTTATTTCTCTGCTATTTTGCTGCATAGCGTATGTTGCGCTGGCGGATAGGGGTGGTTTTGGAAGAAGAAATAAAATTAGTTTTAATATAGTAACTGCCAATACATTAAAAAATTCTATTGCTTTTAATCTAAAATCCGGGCTTGTGTATAGAGGTAATTCTATTATAAATCACCAGCAACACGGAAATTCAATTTTTACTAATACCTTAATCAGTTATCAAAAGGGAAATACAATTTATATCCTGCCTTATAAACAAAAAGTTTTAACTCAATCCTATTCTTCTGCTTCAGGATATAAATTAATAATCAGATCCAAATAATTTGAATTTTTGAATAACCCACAGAGTACAAGGATTATTATAGTCTCCTTCTTAATTTAATTCAATTCGTTTATTTTCTTGCTTCTCCGTATGTCATAACACGGTACCCTGATTTTGGAATATCAAATTTAAACGAAGGGACAAGATCGAAATTTATTTTTGTCAGGGTATATTTAAATCTCATTTTACCTGATTGCCATTCGTACTGTAATGCAAGCCCGGGAAGATTTTTAAACTGAGAATCATAATCTTTATCAGCAATATCCAGTTCAGTGGTGTAGTAAACAACAAACGAACTTCCATCTTTTAATTTAGCAATGGTTTTTTTACAGTTATAACCTGCAATATTCAAAGTTTCGTTAGTCGTTTCAAAAGTAATTCCTTCATATTTACTGTTTCTTTTATCCCAGTCATCTTTAGTAAGCGTTATCATAAGCTTCTGGCCGCTATAATCCTTTAATATAACACCCGAACCTTTTTTCGAATCATAAATAGTTATTTCACTTCCTAAACCACTTACCAATTCGCTTCTGCTTTGGCTGCCCTTAAGGTTAATAGTTGTGGTAGCGCCATCCAGCATATCGGCCATCTTAGGCTCGTTACTTCCTGTTTGAATTGAAATATTGTAAATTAAAGTGCCTTCAGAAATTATTTTTTGCGCTTTTATTGTAAAAGTGCCTAATAAAAGAAGGAGGGTTAAACCAGTAGCTATAATCTTCATTTATTGTATTTTATAATAAGCTTTGACCACTTAAAGACTTAGTAATTGAATAAATAGTTGCAAAAATCAATAACCCGCTATTTTTTACTTTTATTAGCTTTTTGTTTCATGGTTTGCAGTTTCTGATTATTTGCCTGCATTGCATCTATCCTTTCCTGCCATTTACTTTTGGTTACCGGTTTCTTTTTATTTGCTTCAAGCTTAGCTAATATTTTGTCATGATTAATTATATATTTCTGAATAACAAATTGTATAACCAATGTGATAGCATTAGAAACAGTATAATACCATGTTAAAGCCGCAGGTTGAGAATTAAAAATTCCTAATAATATTATAGGAAAAATATAAGGCATATACTTCATTACAGGATTACTATTATCCTGCATGTTAGCCATGCCATATATAGAGATTAGTAAGCTGGTAACTACAGCAAAAATTGTAAACAAGCTTATGTGGCTGCCATACAAAAAATTAAGAACAGGTACATACCCAAAATCAAGAATAGAATCATAAGATGAAAGATCTTTAGCCCACCAAAAACCTTCTCCCCGTAAAGCAATATTGGAATTAAAAAAACTATATAAGGCAAAAAATATGGGTATTTGCAATAAAGCCGGTATACAACCTCCTAATGGATTTACTCCCGCACTTTTAAATAATTTCATCTGCTCCATTCCAAAGGCTTGCTTGTCATCTCCATATTTTACTTTTAAAGCATCTATTTCCGGCTTTAATAATTTCATTTTAGCCCCACTTACATAACTCTGGTATGTTAAGGGTGAAATCAATAACCTTATTATTATCGTTAACAGTGCAATCACCAAACCATAACTTGCAAACTTGCTGTCTAAATAATTAAAAACCGGCATTATAAACCCACGGTTAATATACTTTACAAATGCAAAAACCCCGCTACCCAGGTCTATTGTATTGTGCATTTGGTTACCATAAGATTTTAAAATTTTATAATCACTTGGCCCATATAATAATTGTAAAGGGATGTTGGCAACAGCTCCACCAGGTACACTTATTCTGCAATTAGAAATTGCTTGCGCTATGATATGTAGGTTAGTATCCGCAGGAACGGTCCATTGTATATTGGCGCTTTCAAATTTATTTTTTGCAATAATTGCAGTTGCAAAAAATTGTTGTTTCAGGGTTATCCAATCAACCGGCTTATCAAATTTTTCATCACCACCTGAACCTATCGCTTCAAAATCATAATCCCCGCTAGCTACATAGCCAATATTAGATTGAATGTTCTCATGTTTAATGTCTTTCTCAACCTGCTGAGCTTGTGCCTGCCAGGTAAGGTTAATCTTGTTTTCTGTAATTAATCTGTCGGCGCCATTAACCACAATATTAAAATCAACCATATATTCATTATCAGGTAAAACATATTGGTGTTCAATGTATTTACCATCCGGATGCTGAAGTGTAAAAGTGAGAGAAGATTTATTACCAACCTTAGTTACTTGCTGTGCTTTAAAAAACAGGTCTGCAGTATTAGCCGTTTGATTTACACCAGTATTTATTGGATAAGAAATCCTGTTCAATTTTCCATTTTGAAGGATCAATGGTTTACCATCAAATGTTTTAAACTTTTTTAATTCTACTATCTTAGGTTGACCTCCTTTATTAGTAAAAATTATTTTAATTACATTGTTTTCCAGCGTGATTAATTCCTCAATATTTGTTACAGAATCTGGTTGAAAAGCAGATATTGGATTTACAGTGGAATCTTTTTTAGTGGTATCAGTATTAGCAAGTATAGAATCAGTTTTTGGTTTTAATCTGTTTATCGAATCCTGTATATGATTTTTCTCATTTTCTAATGCAAGTTGGCCTTGCCTGGTATAATAAAAATATCCGAAAAATAAAATTGCTAATAATGCAAAACCAATCATTGTATTTCTATCCATTCCCATATTAAAATATTATCTCAAAAGAGCTTCTTCGGAGGTGCGCAAAGGTAAGTAAGTTTATACTTAATTTTTTTTCCGAAATATGTAACAGGCCCGACATTAAGGGCATAATTATATATTTATTTGGTGTTATTTTTTAGAAGGCTCAGGTGCCGCTTTTGCAGAAGCAGCTTTACCGGGTGATGCTGCAGCTGGGGCTGCTTCTGTAGCAGTTGGTGCTTTTACAATTGTTGCTTCTTCCTGTTTTAGCTGACGTGTAAGAGTAACTGATGCTATAGGTATTCTGGGAGAATTGAGTACTTCCATATTTTCCGCTTTAACATCCTGAACACGTAAATTATCATTAAGTTCCAGATGGTTAATATCAATTTCAATATTTTCCCGTAAATATTTTGGAAGTGTTTTTACTTTTAAAGATTTCAATTTAGTAACCAGCTTCCCTCCGGATTTTACACCAGCAGGAACTCCTTTAAATTTCAACGGAACTGTTACCGTAACTTTTTTATCTTCAACCAATTCCAAAAAATCTGCATGAATCAACTGATCGCTAACCTTATCAAACTGAATATCTTTTAATACACAGCGGTAAGTAGATCCATCAATATTAACCTCAGCAAGCATAAAATCAGGAGTATATACAATATTTTTAAATGCCGTTGCCGGGGCTGAGAAATTTATTTCTTTTGCACCTCCGTAAATTACACCTGGCACTTTTTCCTCAGAGCGAAGTTGGCGGGTGGCTGCTTTACCAAATTCGGTCCTGAGTTGTCCTTCGATTGTAATAGTATTCATTTTATAAGTTTTTGTCCAAAGGACTCCTTTGGAGAGGCGCAAAGGTAGGGGAAAATAGCCAATTTGCTATGTTGAAATGTCTAATATCGATTATTTCTTATTCAACATTTTGCTACGCAGGAATAAGCTGTTTATGCTTTTATTTTCCACCGCATTGCGAATAGCGATTGCAAATAAATCAGCAACAGAAACAACTTTTATTTTAGAAATTTCACTTTTAACAGGAATAGTATCACAAACTACAAGCTCAATTAAATCGCTCTTTTCTATATTCATATATGCATTACCACTCAATACCGGATGTGTACAAAATGCTCTTACACTTCTTGCTCCTTTTTCCATTAGTAAACCGGCGCTTTTAGCTAATGTGCCACCGGTGTCACATATATCGTCTATTAAAACAATATCTCTGTCTGTTACGTCACCTATAACAACCATACTGGTAATCTCATTGGCACGTTTTCGTGTTTTATCACAAATAACCATTTCAACTTCAAAATAACTGGCAATTTCTCTTATCCGGTTAGCACTACCAACGTCAGGGGCAGCAAAAGTTAGATTTTTTAATTTAAGATCTTCTATATAAGGAATAAAAATAGCAGATGAATCTAAATGGTCAACAGGAATATCAAAATATCCCTGTATTTGAGGTGCATGCAGGTCCATTGTAATTACTCTGTCTGCACCGGCTGCAGTAAGCATATTTGCCACCAGCTTTGACCCGATGGCAACTCTTGGCCTGTCTTTTCTATCTTGCCTTGCATAACCATAATAGGGAATTACCGCAATTACTTTATATGCAGATGCACGTTTTGCAGCATCGATCATTAAAAGTAATTCCATCAGGTTATCAGTAGGAGCAAAAGTGCTTTGAACTAAAAAAACGAATTGCCCCCTTATGCTTTCCTGAAACTCAACGCTGATTTCTCCATCACTGAACTTTTGAATATTTATTTTTCCTAAAGGCTCACCAAACCTTGATGCAATTTGATTGGAAAGCTGACGGGATCCAATACCTGAAAAAATTTTTACGTTGGTATGCATCATGGAATTATATTTAAAAGACCGTTAATGTGAAGCGAAATTATAATTTATATTGTGATGAATTAATGTTGCAACATGGAAAGTTCTAACAAGTCTTCCACTTCTATTAAAAACTGGGCAGCAGATGACAGACCAAGAGAAAAGCTTTTTACCAAAGGACCGGCAGCTTTAAGTGATTCAGAATTATTGGCAATCTTAATAAGTACAGGGAATAAGAATAAAAGTGCGGTTGAACTTGCCAAGGAAATTTTGCAGTTAGGTAAAAATAATTTAAACGAGCTTGGAAAATTATCTGTAAATGATTTAATGGCGATAAAGGGAATTGGAGAAGCGAAAGCGATAACATTGGCTGCTGCACTTGAGTTAGGAAGACGAAGACAGGCAACAGCCTCGCTTACAAAAACAAATATTACATCGAGTAATGATATTGCGGAATATTTAAAAGCTACTTTAAAAGATTATGCTTACGAAATTTTTGCTGTGGTATTTTTAAACAGGGCCAATAAAATAAACCATTTCGAAATAATAAGTAAAGGGGGTATAACAGGTACAGTGGCTGATCCGCGGATCATACTAAGAAAAGCTTTAGAACAGGAAGCAACAGCAATTGTGCTGTGTCATAACCATCCGTCAGGAAATTTAAAACCAAGCAGGGCAGATGAAGAGCTCACTTTAAAAATAAAAGAGGCTGCAAAATATTTTGATATTCGAGTGATGGATCACATAATTGTAAGCGAAGATGGATATTTCAGTTTTGCCGATGAGGGAATACTTTGAAGTAGTCATTAGTCTGTAGTCATTAGTCAGGAGCTTATCATCAAGAGAATTTAAAAATTATAAAAATATGAGCACTTACAAAGATTTAATATGTTACAAAAAAGCTTATGAATTAGCAATGAAAATTTTTCATTTCTCTAAAACTTTTCCGCCAGAAGAAAAATATTCATTAACTGATCAAATCAGACGATCTTCACGGTCTGTTTGCACCAATATAGCTGAGGCATACAGAAGGAGAAGATATAAAGATTATTTTATTTCTAAACTTAATGATAGTGAAACTGAAAACACTGAGACTGAAGTATGGCTTGATTTTGCCTTAGACTGTAATTATTTAAGTAAAGCTGATCATGAGCAGTTAATAGCTATAAATACAGAAGTAGGAAAACTGTTGTGGTACATGATTCAAAATCCTGAAAAGTTTATGTAATTATTTTGTTGTTTACAGACTCCCGACTTCAGACTATAGACTAACTCTTATGCCTGTGCGGTAGGGCCTCCAAAATTAAAAGGCAGTTCTACAGCTTCTATATCCTGGATATTGCCGTTAACTGATTCAAATTTTTTTACATTATCTATCATTGCTTTCATAAAACGCTTTGCATGCGTGGGGGTTAATATTATCCTGCTCTTAACTTTACTTTTAGGAGTGCCCGGCATTACATTTACAAAATCTACTATAAACTCTGCATGGCTGTGGGTGATAATGGCAAGGTTTGCATATATGCCTTCAGATATCTCTTCTGAAATCTCAATATTTAATTGGTTCGGTTGCTCTTTTGGAATATCCATTTTTTAAATTTTTTTAAAAATAGGGAAACAATAATACTTAATTAAGTACAAATTTAAAAGGTTCAATAAAAAAGGCTGCCCTTTGCAGACAGCCCTATTATAATTCAAGTTTAAATAATTAAATCTTCTTCAATCTTAATCTATAACTACCATAATCTCTATTCCCTGTATGATTAAGTGTTAATGTAATAGTTCCCACACAGGAAAAAACAAAATTACTGCTACCGGAAGTTTTGGCTGTAACATTTTCACCACCATAATCTCCATATACCTGAGGTTTTACCGAGGCAGCCCCGGTTGCTGGATCAACATCCACTACTATAGGTTTTTTGTTACCACCACTAGGAGATAAGGGTCCTGGATAAACTAACATTGTAATAGAGTTGGCTGTTGCAGCAGTTACCTGTACAATAGCCCCCACAGGAAAATCATCCCAACCATCTTCGAGTACCTCAAAATTACCAGGGAAACCAACAGGATTAAATGCACATACTACGCTTATTGAAAAACGTAAAGCCATTTTATAAGCAGCCGACGCCTCAAAGTCAGAGTTAGTATTAATTAAAGAATAGGTTTTGCCTGTAGCAGTATAAAGCTCATTATAAATAGTATAAGACGAGCCTGGGGATATAGCACCCGGTGCCACACCCAGGGC
>MWYX01000010.1 GCA_002050465.1 Chitinophagales bacterium 65-1 | reverse complement strand
GCTTATTACCATTTAATATGAGCCATGCAGCATACCTTTTTTTCTTTCCCTGGTAATTACTAAATAGCCTGTAATTATTATGCCCGGTATTTTGTGTTTGAAAAAATCCAGGTGCTGATATCAGCCTGTACTCAAAACCAAAATTCCAGTTCGGCTTTATATTTTGTGTGTGAAGAATATTTATAAATTGCTCTTTACCCGAGGCGAGTAAATAGGTTATTTGAGAATAAGGCCTTGTTGTTTTATAGAACCTTGTATTCTCCAGAGAAAACCTGTAAATGTCATAAGCATGAAAGCCTGCATCCCACCCTGCCTTTAAGATGGGGCTAAAAAGAATTGGGTATCCTGCACTTCCATTGTTTCCTAATGTAACATAATTAGCAGGCACAGAAAAAAATGTATTAAAATCATTTATAGATGAATCCATTCGAATACTTCTTAATGAATCTAAATATCGATAGGAAATGGTAATAGAATCAGCCAAATCATCCCGTTGTCGAAAAATGGGTGTAGTATCAGCAGATTGAGCTGAAGTTGTTGGACGGGAGTCAGATCTTACTCCTTCTTTGGCCCTGTCTAAAATTTTTACCGGCCTTTGTGCAAAGGATGAATGATAAAAAAATAAAATTGCCGGGAGTAAAAACCCAGCTTTGTACATACGAAAAAACTTATATATTTTTTTTCTCATTATTATTTAGAACCCATGCAAAAAACAAAAAAAGCAGTAATTAAGCTGCTGCTGCAAGGTTTAGAAACTTAGCCGCAAGATAAGATAAGATATTGTTAGCGATGTTGTAAAGCCATTAATAGGAATAGCGATAGAAATTACAATCAGTCTCATCACATAATAATTTTTTTAACGACTTATCTTTTAAAACATCTATATAATTCATAGGCCTGCCATCTATATAAATAATTTGATAAACTAAACGAATGCCGTGACTATAATCTGTATACCAGTTTACATGACCAGAATATAAAGGTTGAATAGGTTTTCCATCTAACTTATGCCAGCCGTAAATCGCAACCCTGTTTTGCCTGTTGTCTTTAATAATTCTTTCGCTTATAACAACATCTTTTTTTGTACCTGCAATCAATCCTTTTCGGAGATTCCTCTGCCCTTCCACTATCAAATGATGCTGATACATTGTAATTGTACTATCCCGAAATGCATACATAGGCACAGGTTCCAGTTTTACTACTGCTGCTTTATAAATATCATCAACCATTTTTCTGGTAGGCAAAAAACAATGAAAGCTATCAGCAATCTGTTGAGCAGCCATGGGAGTTAATGGAATTCTTGCCCAGTCATCATTTGAACCAATACTCAGGTAATCAGAACTTACAAAATATCTTGCATTAATAGTTTTGCCCGATGAATCTTTTATTTCAGAATCAACCGGCACTAAGAATCTTAAAAAAGAAGGAATATTTCCTGATAGAATTTCTTTTACTGCCAATGAATCCCGTTGCGCCCAATTAAACGAAACTGATTTTCTATAGAACTCACTGCCAGTAATTGCTAATTCATCCCTTACCGGGATATTTATGGTTTTTGTAGAAGAACAGGAAAAGATTGCCAATATATAAAGCAATACAACTAGTTTATTCATCTCATGTTTGTTAATTGTGAATTAAAATATAGCAAACCCAACCTATTCCAAAGGAATCCCTTTGGAACAAACTTACTTATCTTCGTCGGAAATTATTTTACAATGAATCTCCACGAATACCAGGCTAAAGAATTATTAAAGAAGTTTAATGTTCCTGTGCAGGAAGGGATGGTATGTAGCAGTGCATTGCAGGCTGAAGAAGCATATAGGCAAATACACTCTCAATATGAAAGTAAATTTGCTGTTGTAAAAGCACAAATACATGCCGGCGGAAGGGGTAAAGGAAAGATTGCAGGAACTGAGCAACGCGGAGTAGCAGTCGGGAAAAATGCAGAGGAAGTTAAAACCATTGCTCAGAATATTTTAGGAGGCACATTAGTAACAATTCAAACAGGGCAGGCGGGTAAAGTTGTAAATAAAGTTTTGATTGCACAGGATGTGTACTATGACGGGCCCCACCCGGTTAAAGAATTTTATTTATCTGTTTTGCTGGATAGAAGTAAAGGTAGAAATGTAATTATGTATAGTACTGAAGGCGGAATGAATATTGAAGATGTAGCACATGACACACCGGAAAAAATTTATAAAGAATGGATACATCCCGGTGGAGGTGTACAACGTTTTCAGGCAAGAAAAATTGCATATAACCTGGGACTGAAAGGTGAGGCATTTAAAAATTGTACAAAGCTTGTAACCAACTTATATAATGCCTATGTTAGTCTTGATTGCAATATGATTGAAATAAACCCTTTATTTAAAACAAGTGATGATAAGATAATTGCCGTTGACTGTAAAATGAATATTGATGATAATGCAATAATGCGTCATCCTGAACTTGGTGCAATGAGAGATGTTTCAGAAGAAGACCCTACCGAAGTGGAAGCGGATAAATTCAATTTAAATTTTGTAAAGCTGGATGGTAATGTAGGCTGCATGGTTAATGGTGCCGGCCTGGCTATGGCAACAATGGACATGATTAAATTAAGTGGTGGTGAACCTGCTAATTTTTTAGATGTTGGAGGTACTGCTAATGCGCAAACAGTTGAAGCGGGCTTCAGAATAATTTTAAAAGATCCAAAAGTAAAGGCTATACTTATAAATATTTTTGGAGGAATTGTAAGGTGTGATCGGGTAGCACAGGGAGTTATTGATGCATATCAATCTATCGGCAACATTGAAATCCCTATCATCGTGCGATTGCAAGGCACCAATGCAGAAGTTGCTAAAGAATTAATTGATAAAAGCGGATTAAAAGTACAATCCGCCATCCTTTTAAGTGAAGCAGCAGAACTTGTGAATAGAGCCGTATCATAAAAATTTATCTCATTTTAGGCAACCTTTTTAATTTTACGGCGTATTATTTGTAATTATCCATGTGATAATCCCCATAAATCTTCTTTTTAACCCCTAAAACTTATACTATGTTACGTACTATTAAATTAATGACTATAGCCCTGGTCTTTTCAGGTATATTTTCTTGCGATAAGGATGATCCGGTTGCTCCAAATTCTTTGAGTGGCAGCCCTGGTGGAGCTTTTACAGCAGCAACCAAAGTTGTGTGATCTTTTGAATTAACGGCATTTTGAACAATATTTTTTGAAGGATACATTGCTGCTCCACCAACCATTACTGTTTTTTCCATTTGTGCAAATGAGGCATTCATAGTGATTGCCGTTAGGATAAATAATCCTATGTGTTTGATCTTTTTCACTTTTTAAATTTTTAGTTTAGAATTTATTATCTGCAATCATCTACGTCACTTGGAAAAGATTGGATTGATTTTAAAAAAAAATTTTTTATACAGGGGAATATTGAAAAGATTTATTATAAAAGAAAAAGCATTACCCATCGCATAGATTTTTTTAAAGGGATTGTGTTAATACCGCAATATTGCATGATGGCAATACGCTGAGCAGAATTAAAGATGTTTAAATTAATAAACTGAACTAAAATATTTTTGCCCTTTACTTTATTAAGATATTGATACCTCACAAAACTAATGTGATGAGCCTTGCAATGGTGTGGAAATAGTGCGATGATGTAGAAGAAGGATTTAAATTTTTGCCTGCACAACCATTTGATCCATAGTGGGTGTTAAATTGCCCCCGGATTTTTCTAAGGTGATTGCGAAGGCCTGTGCTTTACCAAATGATTTCATTTTTTGAATATGGTAAATACCTTTTTCTGTAGAGATCATACCTGCATTTACAGGCTTGCCATCAACAATTGCCCACAGCTGATATTGTTTACCAGCGGGAGTTTCAGGCAAATTTCTTGGATCCACGTAAACATCTCCGGAATTTTTCATCCAGAATATTTTTGCCAAAGCATCAGGAGCATGCGGGGTTCCCTTTAAAACAACAGGTAATGAATACTTATCCGTCATTACACTAATATCTCTTTTCATACCCTCGGCAACTTCTTTTTGATGTTGCAACTGATTACGTATCTGATCTGCAGTTAATTTTTCATTCTCCAATTTATCCTGCGCAGAATCTTTACCTTGTTTTTGTTGTTGCGATTGTTGCAGGGCAAGTGTTATTAATTTATTTTGTTCATTCAATTGCTTTTGGGTAATCTGTAAATTTTTGTTGGCAGAATGGTATTTATTGTAATATGTATAGCTGAGAATAAGGCTTCCAAATAATAAAATAACACTGGCAGCGGCAGCCCATTTAAAATAAGATGGAATAGAATATACTTTTGCGCCATCAGTTTTTGTATGCTCTTTTGTAACTGAAAATGTATCCTGATTTGCCGGAGAGGTATTCTTTGAAAATGTATTTTCTTTTACTGAATTATCAGGCGCAATTTTAGCCAGTATCTTTTCTTTAAAAGATTTATCAGGCTGAATAGCTTCTGCCATTGCATAATTTTCCATAACCTGTTGCAACTCCTCAATTTCCTTTTTTACCTCAGGGTATTGGTTTGCCCATTGCTCTACCTGCAGCGTTTCTTCATTAGAAGTTATCCCTGTAATGTAAAGCTCAAGCAAACCGGATGATATGATGTCTTTTATTTCCACTTATTGATATTGCAATATTTTTCTTAATTCTAAAATAGCGGCACGCATTCGGGTTTTCACTGTACCCAATGGTATGCCTAATTGTTTTGAAATTTCTTCCTGTGTAAATCCACCAAAATAAGCAAGATCGATTATTTTCTTTTGGTCGTTTTTAAGAAGGGTTAATTGTTTTCTTACTCCCATAGCATCAAACTTTTCCGCAGCATTGGCATTATCACTATAATTATTTACGGAGCTCTCGTCGCTGTGGATTTTATTTTGTTTTTTATAACCTTTGCTTCGTAAGGTATCAATGGTGAGATTTCTTGTAAGGTTTATCATCCAGGTAAATAATCTTCCCTTTCCGCTGTTATAGTTAGAAAAATTATTCCAGATTTTTACAAAAGTCTCCTGCAATATATCTTCTGCAAGTTCTTTATCATTTACCATCTTATAGATAAGCCCGAATAGAGCACCCGAATAGTTATCATATAAATACGAAAATGCCTGCTGATCCTGTTGCTGTAAGGCAGAAACCAAATCCTCTTCGTTATATTTTTTTACTTCAATCAAAAGCTATAGGATTATTTAAGTTTTTAAAGATATATTTTTTTTGATAGATTGTAAAGCAGGTGCAACAAAAAGAGAGAGTAACCTCCTTTTCTCAAAGGCAATACGAGTAGATTTGCTAAATAAACCGAAAAATGAATAATCAAATTAATATAAGAATGATAAGGGAAACTGATAATATTGAGCTTGCGAAAATTATAAGAGCTTGCCTTAGTGAATTTAATGCTGTAAAACCCGGAACAGTTTATTATGACGATACAACGGATCATTTATATGAAATATTTAAAAAAGAAAGATCAAAATACTTTGTTGTGGAAATTGATGGTAAAGTTGCAGGCGGGGCTGGTATTTATCCAACAAGCGGGCTTGAAGATGATACATGCGAACTGGTTAAAATGTACTTATTAAAATCCGCCAGGGGTAAAGCACTGGGAAAAATACTGTTACAAAAATGTATTGCGGTAGCAAAAGAAGAAGGTTATAAAAAAATGTACCTGGAGACTATGCCTGAATTAAAATTAGCAATACCCATGTATCAAAAGTATGGGTTTATATTTCTTAATGGCCCTAAAGGACACAGCGGGCATACCGGTTGCGATGTATGGATGATGAAAGAATTAACCTAAAGCCTAAAAAGCGGTAAACACCTGCTGTACTTCATATACCGGGCTAAATAAATAAATTCTTCTAGTAGTTACTTCAACACATTTAAAACGTTTTCTGATCCTCTCTCCTTTTTTAAATATTGCGCCATTGTTCACTTTAAACAAGCCTCCGGCTGGTAATTCTTCAACAAATAAATAACCTTCTTTTTTTACATCATATTTTTTTAATACTCTTGTTAAATGAGGCTCAGCACAGGTGGTGGCTGCAGGATCTTTTAAACGTGCCAGCAATGAATTTTCTATATCAGGAGGAAAAATTTTTTTTGGAATAAATTCAGTTAATATTTTTCCATACTCTTCTTTCCATTGTTTTCCATGTGCCTGTATTTTATGTCCGTATTTTTCATTTGCAAGTAAATGCCCGAGCTCATGCAATAAAGTTATTAAGAACGAGTATTTATTAAGATTGCCGTTAACACTGATCCTGTGATTTTTATCTACCACTTTATTTCTGTAATTACCCAGGATGGTTTTACGTTCTCTTGTAATAGTTAAATGAACTTTATATTGATAGAGATATCGGGCAACCTCTTCAAAGGAACCTTCCGGTAAAAATGAATTAAGTTCAGAAAGGGGCGATTCTTTTTTAGGCATTTTTTTTCTTCCTGGCAAGGTTCGTGAGCATTCTTACTTCTACAACTGTATAAACCACGTATAACCCCATGGCGGTAAATAATCCGGGTTTATTAATTTTGCTTTTTAACAGAACCACGTAAACCAGCACTACTACCATTACCACAAACATTTTGAATATCATAGATGCATAAACGCCACGTACAAATGCCTGCGGGTTGGGCGATTGCAATCCTTTACGCTGTAACAAAAAACCTCCAATGCTTAACAAAAACAGGAAAAGGTTTGCCCATGTTAAAAATTCTGTGTCAAAACCGTGGCCTTTCAAAAAAAAGTGAGATGTTAATATCAATCCAGTAAAAATAACAAACAGTAGTACAATCGGCAGGTATGCTTTCTGGTTTTTTGTATTCATTTCTTTCTTGAAGTGACTTTTATTAGTCTTGCTGTCATTGCAATTAAGATGAGCAAAGGTAATATCCAGACTAATAAAGGGATTTTAAACTTCATCCATTCATCGGCCTTTAAACCCAAAAATACTCCTATGCCTAAGCTCACCAAAAGCTGCCCTCCTATCCCGGCATATTGCCAGAGTTGAGTGCTGCCTTTTCTGTCTGCAGGTTTATTAATATCAGTCATTGTTTTTTTTGAACCTGTTTTAATTTCAAAGGGGTTGTATCCTGTTTTATTACCTCTCCTTTTAAAACTTTTTGAATATTATCTATATATTGTTGCTTATAGATCAGCGTTCTTTCTATTGAATCAGCTTTTACCTTTAATCCCTGGAATTCTTTAGCCTGTTTTGCATCACCGAAGCCGGGGATATATAATTTAAGCGGTGTAAAAGCGATAAGTGCTACAGTTAAACCAACCAATACTACAAACAAAACGCTTAAAGCAATATAAACGCTTATCCGGCTTAATTTAAATGCTACCACTTCCTCAAATGTATCTTCATTCATAACCACGAGCCTGTAGCGATTTCGCAACCGTTGCAATGTACTATTGGCATCAGGTATAGCCATAACTTTTTTGGTTTCGTTAATCTGTTAATTGGTTTATTTGTTTGGGTTTATTTACAAAGTTACATACGGATTAACAGATTAACATTTAAAGGGATAAAATAGCTTAAAATAAGCGTATTTTTAAAATATTTTTGTTGAAAATATACAGCCATAAAATTTAAATCCATATCATACATCTTTTTAAAAAATCATCTTTACATGCATTTCATGGTTTTAAGATTTTCTTTTTTGATTTTACTGTTTGTATGTTCAGCACCGGTGTTTTCTCAGTTAGGCAAGATTACATTTGATATACAAAAAGATAAGCCTGAAAAATTTAAGGATAAAACATTAAAATCAGAAACTACAGGCGATAAAAAATTTACTTTAAAAAGAAGGATCACACAAAACACAATATCTCATTATAATTACTATTTTAATGCAAATAATAAGCTTAACGAAGTAATTGAAAGAGCACGATTATCGAACAAAGATGATTTTAGTAAACTTCTCCCTTTTTATGGATATTCTTTAAATACAACTGCTGCTCAAAAAACAGAGCTTGATTCCGTTATTTATAAAGCAACTGCAGGCATACTATTGCATGATCTTAGAAGTGACTGGGTTGATAATTTTTATCTTCTTATAGGTAAGTCATATTTATTTCAAAAAGAATTTGATTCTGCTGCAATGACTTTCCAGTTTATTAATTATAATCTCTTCCCGGTAAAAAAGAAAAAGGATAATGATTTTCCGCCAGTTGTAGGCACAAATGCAAATGCAGGCGGAAACTCGATAAGCATTGCCAGTAAGGAAGACAGATCACTACTTAATAAGGCTTTTACAGTACCACCCAGCCGCAATGATGCATTGGTATGGCAAATCAGAACATTTATTGAACAGGAAGAATATACAGATGCGGCGGGCTTAATAAATACTTTGCAGAATGATCAAAACTTTCCATTACGTTTAAAAGCCGAACTTGAAGAAGTGAATGCATATTGGTTCTACAAACAAAAAATGTATGACAGTGCAGTTACTCACCTTGAAAAAGCATTATCTGCGGCAGAGGATAAACAGGATAGAGCACGATGGGAATATTTGCTTGCCCAGCTTTTTGAAACCATAAAGCAGCCCGAAAAAGCTTCTCAGTATTATAATAAGGCTATGCGGCATACAACCGACCCGTTAATGGATATTTATGCAAACCTCAGCAATGCAAAAATTTACAGAAGTAACGATGCTAAGGAATTCAATAATACTATTGAAAATTTAATTAATATGGCTAAAAAAGATAAGTATGAAACTTATCGTGATATTGTTTATTATTCAGCCGGTGAACTTGCTCTTCAAAAGCCTGATACAGCTTCTGCAGAATTTTTATTTAATAAAAGCCTTAGCTATAATGATGTTAATACAGCATACAGAAACAGGGCTTATTTACAATTGGCAGACATTGCATTCAATAAAAAAGATTATAAAAGAGCCGCGGCTTTTTATGATAGTCTGCAGTTAAATGATGAGGTATTACTCGAAAGATCAAAGGATATAGCAGACAGAAAAAACGCATTATCAAAAATTGTAGAAAAAATAAATATTATCCAAAGAGAAGACAGCCTTCAACGCATTGCATCGCTTTCTCCAAATGAAAGAGAAGTATTTATAAAAGATTTATTAAAAAAGCTGCGCAAGGAAAAAGGTTTTAAAGAGACTGATTTAAACCCACTGAATCCCTCTTCCATTTTTGACAATAGCCGAAATCAATCTATCGATCTGTTTGGGGCAAATAATACAAAAGGTGACTGGTATTTTTATAATACTTCAATGAAATCAAAAGGTTTTACTGAATTCAGAAGCAGGTGGGGCAACCGCCTGAACGTTGATAACTGGCGACGCAATACTGCAGTAAATTTTGCCATCAACAATAATAACCAGGCAATTAATGCCGTAACGCTACAGAATGATAAAAACCCGGCTTTAAACACAGAATTAAGTTATGAGGGTTTACTAAGTAATGTACCACTTACCATCGAAAAATTAACTACTTCCAATACTTTACTTGCTTCTTCATTATTTGAATTGGGTAAGCTTTATCAAAATAATCTTGAAGATTATAACATGGCTGGGCAAGCGTATGAAACATCTTTACAACGATTTCCCAATAATTTGTATGATGGAGAACTTTACCTTAATTTAATTTATTGCTATCAAAAACTCGGTAATCTTTCCAAAGCTGCGTATTACAAAAATTTGCTTACAACTAATTTTAAGAACAGTAAGTGGGCGCAGCCAATCCTAAACCCGCAAGCTGTAAAACAGCAACCAATTAATACTGCTGCAACAAAGCGGTATGAAAATATCTATAACCTTTTTATCGAGGGGCAATTTGAAAAAGCTGTAAGGGATAAAAAAGTTGCAGATAGTATATACGGAAGCAATTACTGGAACCCGCAATTACTTTACATAGAATCTGTATATTATATTAAGCAAAACCAGGATAGCCTGGCAATATCTATTCTGAATACTATCATTACACAGCATCCCACATCTCCTTTAAAAGACAAGGCTGCAACAATGATAGATGTATTGAAAAGAAGAAAAGAGATCGAAAATTATCTAACAAATTTAAAGGTAAAGAGAGCTGAAGATGATAAGCTAATTGTAATAAATGACTCCCCTTCTGAAAAAACTACTCCAAAACAAAATGATATACCATCACAAGTAAAAATTGAAGTACAAGACGCGAAAAAACCTGTTGAAAGTGGCGCATTTAGATTTATTGCTGAAGAACCACAAAATGTTGTTATGATACTTGATAATGTTGATCCTGTTTATATAAGTGAAGCAAGAAATGCGTTTAACAGGTATAACCGTGAGAAGTTTTCAGGACAAAATATAGAAATAATCAAAGATGCTATTGATAAGAACAGGGGCATGTTGGTATTCAGGAGTTTTTCTAATGCAAATAATGCAGTTGCATATTCAGAAAAATTAAAGAAAAGTGCATCCCAGGAGATATCCTGGTTACCAGGCAATAAATATTCCTTTTTCATTATCTCCGATTATAACTTACAGGTACTAAAATTGAACAAAGATCTGACAGGGTATATTAATTTTTTAAACAATAAAGTTCCCCGGTAAATTTTAGCTATTACGATTCTTTTAAAGTTTAACTAAACAATTAGCTAAAAGAATCTTTCACTTTTCTACCTTTGGCGGTATAAATTAATTTAATTTTTGTGGCTGCAAAACAATCTTCGGGTAGATCTACTTCCAAAAAACAAACGACTGTAAAAGGTTCGGTAAAAATTTTATGGTACACTGTAATTGGTGGCACAGGGTTATTTTTTTTATTATTCTTATTTGCTCAAACGGGTGTTTTTGGAAAAATTCCTTCTATGCAGGAGCTGGAGAATCCACAGGCAAATCTTGCTTCAGAAATTTATGCTAATGATGGTACCACCTTAATGGGTAAAATTTATGCAGAGAATAGAAGTCCTGTGGATTTTAAAGATATTTCTCCCCATGTTATTGAGGCTTTAATTGCAACAGAAGATGAGCGTTTTTATGAGCATTCCGGAATTGATGCAAAGGGCCTTGCACGTGCGGTATACGGTTTAGGAAAAGATGGTGGTGGAAGTACTATTACACAGCAATTAGCTAAAAATATTCTGGGCCAGGGACGTGGAAATATTGTAGAAAGAAGCCTTGATAAATTAAAAGAATGGGTAGTTGCATTAAAACTGGAAAGAAATTTTACCAAGCAGGAAATAATATCCTTATACTTAAACAGGGTTCCATGGGGTAATATTTTTGGTATACGTAATGCTTCCATAGTTTTTTTTCAAAAAGCTCCTTCTAAATTAACAACCGATGAAGCTGCATTGTTAATCGGTATGTTGAAAGGCCCTAATCAATATGATCCCGTGCGCCGTCCCAAAGCCGCATTAGAAAGAAGGAATATTGTATTGGAACAAATGGCACGTAATAATGTACTCAGGGTTTCTGAATCAGAGGTATTAAAGAAAAAACCACTCGGAATAAAATTTAAAACACTTGATGAAGCAACGGGAATTGCTCCCTACTTCCGTGCCGTGTTAAGTAAAAAGCTGGATGAGTGGTGCAAAACACATACTGATCCAAAAACCGGTAAAAATTATGATTTATATCGTGATGGTCTGAAAATTTATACAACCATTGATTCTAAAATGCAATTGTATGCAGAGGAAGCCGTAGTTCTACACATGAGTGCTATGCAAAAAAAATTTAACAGGCAGCTGGGAAAAGATGTATGGAAAAAACACCAGGATATTTTAATGAGGGCTATGAAGGAAAGTGAACGATGGAAGCAAATGAAAGAAGATGAAATTGATGAAGCAGAAATTAAAAAATCTTTTTATGTACCCGTCCGCATGAAAGTATTCGCATGGAATAAAGACCGTCAAAAAGATACCGTTTTGACGCCTATGGATTCCATAAAATATTTAAAGCAGATGATGCAAACTTCATTTGCGGCGATGGATCCAGTAACAGGAGAGGTAAAGGCATGGGTTGGAGGAATTGATTTTAATTGGTTTAAATTCGATCACGTTACCACCAAAAGGCAGGTAGGATCTACCTTTAAACCGCTGTTATACGCACTTGCTTTAATTGATGCGGGGCTTACCCCTGATAGCTATATTGGTGGCAGAACTATTACCCTGGCCAATAAAACCATTTCCGGTGCTGGAGGTACGATGGCTTATTGCCTCGCAAAATCATTAAATGCCGCCGCATACGATCTTATGAGCCGTATCGGTCCGAAAAAAACAGCAGAATTCGCTCACTTAGCAGGTATAAAAAGTACAATTCCAATTGTGCCTTCCATCGCACTTGGTTCTGCTGACCTTACATTATTGGAAATGCTTCACTCATATACAATGTTTCCTAACCGTGGCTTTAGTACAGAACCGGTATTTATTAATCGTATCGAAGATAAAAATGGAAATGTTCTTGCAAGCTTTCAGAGTGAATCAAAACAGGTTATTAGTGAATCAGATGCGTACACAATGTATAAGATGATGCAGGGTGTAGTTGACTTCGGTACAGGACATGCAATGAGGGGCAGGTTCGGAATTAAAAGTGCAATGGGTGGTAAAACCGGTACCACAAATGATAATACAGATGGTTGGTTTATTGGTTATACACCACAATTACTGGCAGGTGCATGGGTAGGCTGTGATGATCCTTTTCTTAAAATAAGATGGACGTATGGCGGTAATGAAATGGCAATGCCTGAATATGCATACTTTATGCAAAAGGTATATGCTGACAGAAGGTTGGGAATAGACCCCAAAGCAGTATTTCAAAGACCTGCAGAACTTGATAATAATCCTATTTATGCTGATCAGAATTTTGCTGCTCTGGTACAAAGGGGCGAAGGTTCTGATTTTTCTGAAGACCAGGGAAATGGTGAGGCCGGAGATTATGAAGGAAGTGAATTAACTTCTCCGGTAGAATCAGATTTTTCTAAAAATGCATCTAAAGAACCTCTGGACCCCGGAAAAGACAAAGGAGGAAATGAAACTAATAGCCCACCAAATAAAGATCTGATCAAGAATGACAAGATAAAGGTGGATACTTTAAAAATCACCGATAAAACAGATAAAAAAACACTGCGCCAACAAAGACGTGAAGAAAGAATTAAACAAAGGGAAAAACCCCCGGCAAATGAGTATTAAGAATTTTTAAGTATCCCGCATTTGCGGGATTTTTATTTGCAACCACTTATCTTTATTTATGCAGGCAACACCAAAAAGACTCATGCTGTTTTAATTACTAAATAAGAATAACAATAACAATGACGATAAATCTGGATTTCAACAAGAATGAAGATGCAATGAAAATGGCTATAAGCCGAATAAAACAATTAAAGTTGAAGATTGAAGAGGGCGGCGGTAAAAAGGCAATTGAAAAGCAAAGAGAAAAAAATAAACTTACTGCAAGAGAAAGGATTGAATATTTACAGGATGCTGAAAAACCGTTCACAGAAATAGGAACATTTGCAGGTTATGGGATGTATGAAGAATATGGGGGCTGCCCGGCAGGTGGTACTGTAGCCGGCATTGGCTATGTGAGCGGTAAACAATGTGTAATTGTTGCAAATGATCAAACAGTAAAGGCAGGCGCCTGGTTTCCCATTACGGGTAAAAAGAATTTGAGGATGCAGGAGATTGCGATGGAAAATAAATTGCCCATCATTTATTTAGTTGACAGTGCCGGAGTTTTTCTTCCTATGCAGGATGAGATTTTTCCGGATAAGGAACATTTTGGCCGCATCTTCAGGAATAATGCAAAGATGAGTGCAATGGGTATCTCGCAAATTGCAGCCGTTATGGGCCCATGTGTAGCAGGCGGTGCATACTTACCCATTATGAGTGATGAAACCCTGATGGTTGAAGGAAATGGCTCGATCTATTTGGCGGGGCCCTATTTAGTTAAGGCAGCTATCGGTGAAAATATTGACAGTGAAACATTAGGCGGTGCAGCAACACATACAGAAATTAGTGGCATTGCTGATTATAAATTTAAAACTGAAAAGGAATGTTTAGACCAGGTAAAAAAAATAATGAGTAAGTTAGGCGCCAATTCATCTGCAGGCTTTAATAAAAATAAGTTTATTCCCCCGAAAAATAATACGAAAAATCTTTACGGTATTTTATCCGAGGGAAATAATTCTCCCTATGACATGCTCGGGATTGTAAAGTGCATAACAGATGATTCAGAATTTGAGGAATTTAAAATGGATTATGGGAAAACCATTTTATGTGGATATGCCCGTATAGATGGATGGGCTGTTGGTATTGTTGCCAATCAAAGGCTCAACATTAAAAATAAAAAAGGTGAATTACAAATTGGTGGCGTTATCTATAATGACAGTGCAGATAAAGCAGCACGCTTTATTATGAATTGTAATCAAAAGAAAATTCCATTGATCTTTTTGCAGGATGTAACAGGCTTTATGGTAGGCAGCCGAAGTGAGCACAGTGGCATTATTAAAGATGGAGCAAAAATGGTAAACGCTGTTGCCAATTCAGTAGTTCCAAAGATCACGGTGATTATTGGGAACTCATATGGCGCTGGTAATTATGCTATGTGTGGTAAGGCATATGATCCGCGTTTTATTTTTGCATGGCCGTCGGCAAAAATTGCAGTTATGGGTGGAGAACAGGCAGCTAAAACCCTGTTACAGATACAGGTTGCTTCGTTAAAAGCAAAAGGCAAAGAAATAACTCCGGAAGATGAGAATAAGTTATTATCAGAAATCATTCAGCGTTACGAAAAGCAAACTTCACCTTATTACGCAGCAGCAAGATTATGGGTAGATGATATTATTGATCCCGCAGATACGAGAAAAATAATTTCCGAATGTTTAACTGCAGCAAATAATAATAATGAAATAGCAGATTTTAAAACAGGCGTTATACAAGTTTAAAGTTTGTAGTTCTTTTAAAATTGGTATTCATTACATCCTTTAAAATAATTTAAACTTTTCCAACTACAAATTACCAACCACAAACTACAAACCACAAACCACCAACTAATAATGCAAGTTATCATATACACAGATGGTGCATCCCGGGGAAATCCCGGCCCTGGCGGATATGGCGTGGTATTACTTTGGGGGCAGGTAAGAAAAGAACTATCAAAAGGGTACAGTCTTACTACAAATAACAGGATGGAACTGATGGCAGTGATAGCGGCATTGGAAGCAATGAAAAAAAATAATTTATCGTTGCTGATATACTCTGATAGCAATTATGTAGTTAAAGCTTTTGAAGAGGGGTGGCTTACAAAATGGATCAGAACTGATTTTAAGGGCGGTAAAAAAAATAAAGATCTTTGGCTGAAATTTTATAAGCTGTCACAACATCACAACATAAAATTTAAATGGGTAAAAGGCCACCATACAGATAAAAATAATATCCTTTGCGATGAACTGGCAACTGAAGCCGCCGATGGAAAACATTTATTTGTTGATGAAGGCTATGAAGCCGAGCTAAAAACTTAAGCAATTTGTTTTTTTACTTCTGTTTGCCTGGTAAATAAATAATAACCTCCGAAAAGGATTAGAGAAAAAATCAATGTTGATGCAACACTCCAGGGATAGAAAGGCAAGCCATCAGTATAACACATTAATAGTCCATTAAAAGTTTTGGGTCTTGATAAGCCTGCTTCCGGAGAACTGCTAAGCCAAACAGAAAAATTAGAAAGAAGAAAAAATGCAGTGGGTGCTGCTAATGATGCCCCAATAATTTTTGCAATGTTGATCCTGCGAATTAAAAAACCAAATACAGTTATCGAAGCAAATAAAATATAATTTATAATTTGACCTTCATAAAACCCTCTCATCTCTCCTACCCCGTTCCTATACAATATTTCGTACAGAGCATCTGAAATAAACATAGAAAGTAAGGGCAGTAAAAAAGAGAGCTTCTTATCTTTTATTATGGCGCCTCCAAAAATTGCCATTGCAATTTGTGGTGCAAAACCATAGGGCCTCTCAGGCATAATTCTATATAAAGATGCAATTACTATCAGTAAAATAAAACTTACTACAACCTGTCTGGTTATTTTCATGCTGAGTTATTTGCAGCAAAAATAAGTAATAAAATCGCTATCGATACATTTTTTGACAAGGGTAAAATGCTAATTTGCATAAATGGCGCACCATAACTTAACGGGTAATCTGGGAGAAGAAATGGCAGTGAAATACCTTACCGATAAAGGATATAGCATTTTGCACAGGAACTGGCGGCACTTGCATTGGGAAACAGATATTATCGCAACCAAAAATTCCTGGTTACATTTTATCGAAGTTAAAACCCGCCGCACAACCACCTTTGGCAACCCGGAAGAAGATGTAAGCAGGAAGAAAATAAAAAATTTAATGGGCGCTGCCGAAGAATTTTTATTGCTTTATCCGGATTGGAAATTAATCCGGTTTGATATACTCTCTATAACTATTGAAAAAAATAAAATGCCCGAGTTTTTTTTAATCGAGGATGTATCACTGTAATGGTTGGTGAGACACCAACCATGAGCGGGGAGCCGTGGTCGATGTCCCCCACCGACCACTATGAGATGTATCACTGTAACATTTTATTTATCAACACCAAATTCGATCTTCTTTACAACGATCTTTGATAATAGTATTCTTTCCTTTAATTTCTCTACCCATTTATAAGTTGCCGGGCAATGAACAATATTCTGCCGGTGTAAATGCATATATTCTTTCATGCTTTTTTTTACTAAATGCGGAAAGCCGGCGCAATCTTCAGGGCGAATCTCATAAATAGTACACATGTTCGTTTTCCTGTCAAGAAACTGGCACGGCCTTCTAACATTCATCCATTCATCTTCATCTTTATCAAAATAGAGCCACTTTTCCTTAAAGTCTTTAATTCGCATATTAAAATGTGCTGAAATTCTTTTAAGATCGGGATATTTAAAAGTAGGGCTCATATTCTTACAACAATTAGCGCAGCTAAGACAATCAGTTTCTGCCCAAACTTCTTTGTCTATCTCTTCAGATATTTGATCAAGATTTTTAGGAGGGCTATTTTGCGTCCTTGTTAAAAAATACCTTAGTGATCTTGTAGTTTGCCTTGCTTTTTTTCTAAAGAGGCGGATATTTATGGGCTCCATAAATCAAATAAAATTAGAATTGCTTTTATTAAAGTTTTTTGGAAAGATTAAGTCATTAAAAGTACTGCTTAATTTAATCTATATTCAGGTTTAGTTTTCAAACATTACACACAAATGTGGAAATCTTACAAAGAAGGGTTTAAGCAATACCTGCAGCTGGAAAAATCTTTATCAGATAATACAGTAGATGCTTATATGCATGATTTAGAAAAGCTAACGCAATATTTATTATTTATCAATACTGAAAAAAATCCGCAGCAAATTGAATTATCTGATCTTGAAAAATTTGTAAAATGGATAAGTGAATTAGGAATGACACCCGCAAGCCAGTCAAGAATAATATCAGGCTTAAAAAATTTTTACAAATACTGTTTGCAGGAACAAATTGTAATCAAAGACCCTACGGCATTATTAGAAGCGCCAAAATTAAAGAGAAGCTTGCCTGATGTATTAAGCTTTAACGAAATTGAAAGCATTATTTCTGCAATAGATCTAAGCACTGCAGAAGGTATAAGAAATAAGGCTATTATTGAAACGCTGTACAGTTGCGGATTAAGGGTTACAGAACTGGTTAACTTAAAAATATCATGCTTATACCTTGATGTTGGTTTTATAAGAGCAATTGGTAAAGGCGATAAGGAAAGATTAGTGCCTGTTGGCAGTACTGCTATAAAACATATTAATCTTTATAAAAATAATACAAGGGTACACATACCAATAAAACCTGGCAATGAAGACATATTATTCTTAAACCGTAGAGGTAGAAAGTTATCCAGGATTATGATATTCCTGATAATTAAAGAACTGGCCAAACAAGCCGGCATAACTAAAAATATTTCACCCCATACATTCCGCCATTCATTTGCTACCCATTTGGTAGAAGGCGGTGCTGACCTCCGAGCTGTTCAGGAGATGCTGGGACATGAAAGTATAACTACAACAGAAATATACACACACCTTGACAGAGAATATTTAAGAGATACTTTACAAAGATTTCATCCCGGATTTAAAGTCTGAACCGGGATTTTTGGGATTAGAAGATTAATGGGATTATTAGTAAAAGGACAATTAAAGAACTAATTTATCCTATAATCCGGTTATCCAATAAATCACAGTTTAGACAGTATTTCACTCTGGAATGTGGGGGAGATACCAGGAATATTTTTTACACGCTTACGGTAATTTTTAAACATGCTCATCCACTTTAATTTAAGCACACCAAGTATCCCTTCTTTAACAATACCCTTATTCATTTTTGATATTCCGAATTTCCTGTCAACAAAAGTAATTGGCACTTCTTTTATTTTAAACCCAAGTTTCCATGCAGCAAATTTCATTTCTATCTGGAATGCATAACCCACAAAAGTTATTTCATCCAGGTTAATAGCCTCAAGCACTTCTCTCTTATAACAAACAAAACCAGCAGTAGGATCCTTAATGGGCATCAACGTCAAAATTCTTGTGTATAATGCCCCGCTTTTGGATATGCTCACCCTGCTCCACGGCCAGTTTTCTATTCGCCCATATTTTACATACCTTGATCCAATAGAAACATCCGCATTGCCTGTTTTGCATGCCTGATAAAGTTTATCAAGATCACCAGGATTATGAGAAAAATCAGCATCCATTTCAAAAATAAAACAATAGCCTTTATTTAATGCCCATTGAAATCCGTGAATATATGCAGTACCTAAACCCAGTTTTCCAATCCGTTCTTCTAAAAATAGTTGTCCGGGGTATTGATCAAAGAAAGACTTAACTATTTTGGCAGTTTCATCCGGTGAGCCATCATCAATAATGAGAACATGAAAATTTTGTTTTAAAGCAAATACTGCGTGCAAAATATTGGCAATATTTTCTTTTTCATTGTAAGTAGGTATGATGAGCAGTTTTTCCAACAAAGAGATAATTAAATAAATTTACGAAACTATTCTTAGAACATTTTAGTTAACAGTTACCGTTAAAATGTAATTATTGTTTTTTTAACAGCGAGCGGTTAAGTATTTCGGTGAGTTTCTTTTTGGTATGCAATGGGAAATCGCCTTTCATCATCCAGTCATAATATTGAGGTTCGGCCTTTAAAACTTCTGCTACCGGTCTGCCTTTATATTTTCCAAAATTAAAGACTTCTACATCATTATCCATAACCATTCGCCGGGCAAAATCAACAATTTTCTCTTCGCCGGTAAATTCAAGTATGGAATCCAACGTATTACCCAAATTTTGATAACGTATAGTTTGTGCTTCCAATATCTCCCAGGTTGCAGTAGCATCTGCCTCTGCACTATGGGCATCACATAACTGTTTATCGCAGTAAAACTGGTAAGCTGCTGCTAACGTTCTCTTTTCCATCATGTGAAAAACATGCTGTACATCCACCATTCTTCTATTGCTCATATCAAGCTCAATTCCTGCTCTGAGAAATTCTTCCATTAAAAGAGGAATATCAAAGCGGTTTGAATTATACCCCGAGAGATCAGAATTATCAATAAATTGTTTTAATTCATTGGCTATCTCTTTAAAAACCGGATGATCTTGTACCATCTCATCAGTGAAACCATGCACATCTGTTGAGCCTTGCGGAATAGGCATTTGTGGATTAATGATTTTACGTTTTACCAGTTTTGTTCTATCAGGTAAAATTTTTACAATTGCTATTTCAATAATTCTATCACAGGCAAGATTAGTTCCTGTTGTTTCAAGATCAATAAATGCTAAAGGCCGGGTTAGTTGTAAAGGCATTATTAAGCTTTAATTTGTAAATTCAATATATCTAATCCTTCATAATTTCCGCTACTCATCAGAAGTAAGTTTGTATTAAAATAATTTTCTTTTATGAGAAATTTCTCCAGTTCTTCTTTTTTATTTATTACCACTAAATTCTCTTTTGCAAAACCGTTACTAATCTTTTCCTTCTGCAATTCAGGCATTTTTTTCAACTCCAGTGCATGGCTGCTGTAAAAAACTACAGCTTTATCAGCATTCTCCATAGTGCCCTCGTATTCTTTCATAAAATTTTCATTCAGGCTGCTGAATGTATGCAATTCCAGAACAGCTATTAATTTTCTACCGGGAAATTGTTGCTTTACGGCTTCAATACTGGCTTTAACCTTACTTGGCGCATGGGCAAAATCCCTGTAAATATTATATTTATCATTCGAGGCTAATAATTCTAACCTTTTTGCTGCACCGGCAAACTCAGTAATTGCTTTTACAAATACATGTGCCCCCACTCCCAATTCTTTGCACACCAAATAAGCAGCATTTAAGTTGAGAAGATTATGATTTCCAAATACCTTTAAAGGCATGGATTTCCGGCCCTCTATCATTACTTCGGTTTTACCATCTTCAATAAAATAAGTCGGTAATCTGTAAGGTTCATAGCGGAGGTCGGCACGTTTATTTTCTTCAACAAGTTTTTTTAATATTTCGTCTGATCCATTATATATCAAAACGCCGTTTGCTTCAATTTTACTAATAAATACTGCGAATTGCTCAAGATAAAAATTAAATGTTGGAAATACATTAATATGATCCCATGCAATGCCGGTAATTACAGCAATATGAGGGAATAGGAAATGAAACTTAGGCTTTTTTTCAATCACACTTGCAGGGTATTCATCGGCTTCGCATATTATGATAGGAGCATTGGTAATATTTACACTTTGATCAAATCCCTGCAGTCTTGCACCTACCAGGTAATCAAAATCTTTTTCTGCTGCTTTTAGCACATGCATTATCATAGCTGTAGTAGTAGTTTTGCCATGGCTGCCACCAACCGCTACCCTGATTTTATCTTTACCTTCCTTGTAAATATATTCAGGGAAAGAATATATTTTTATACCTAAGGTCTTAGCCTTTTCTAATTCAGGATTATCATGTTTAGCATGCATTCCCAGGATTATTGCATCTATATCATTTGTGATCTTTTCAGGAAACCAGCCTGTTTCTGTAGGTAAAATCTTCGCTTTTCCCAGATTAGACCTGGCTGGTTCAAATATTTCATCATCACTACCGGTAACTATATACCCTTTGTATTTAAGAGATATGGCTAACTGGTGCATTACGCTTCCCCCGATTGCTATAAAATGAACGTGCATAACTGAGTTTTAGTTGCTTAAAAAGTTTCTCCTTACTTTTTAACAATAGATTGATATAATTATGTATTTTAGAATTTATTCTCTACTCATTAAGCAATAAATTTGCATAAAGCGGGTGCAAAATAGCATAACTAAATAAACATAGGATGAAAAAATTAATCTTTACTTTCTTGACGGCGTCTTTCCTTATCCTAATGTTTACATCCTGCAGCAGTAGCAGAAGAAGCCGTACCGGCTGCCCAATGTCAGCAAATATTATTCATTAACTTTCCTATACACATGAATTGGATCAACTTAACCAATGAAGAATATCTTCATCAAATAAAACTAAAATCAAACACAAAGCCTCAGGTTATCTTTAAACACAGTACACGTTGTTCTATAAGCAGCATGGCTAAAAGCCGACTTGAAAGAAGCACACAGACTAATGAAATTGATTTTTATTTTCTTGACCTGATAAAATACAGGTTGATTTCTAATAAAATAGCCGAAGAATTTAATGTTTACCACGAGTCTCCTCAAATACTGATAATTAAAAATGGCGAATGTATCTACGACGAAAGTCATTCCGGTATTGATATGCGGCTAATAATTGAACAATCAATGGCGGCATGATTTTATGAAAAAAACATTTTATATCATTTTAAGCTTAATCACATTAATCACAATTACTGCTGCTTTTACAATTGCAGATCCTCCAAAATTTAAGAACCTTAAAGTGCTGCCTAAAAATATTTCTGAAAAAGCACTTGACAGCATTATGGATCATTATTCGGCTTCGCTCGGTGTAAAATGTGGCTTTTGCCATGTTGGTAACGAGGAAAAGGATACATGGGATATGGCAAGCGATGCAAAAGGTGAAAAGCTTATTACCCGAAAGATGATGATAATGACGAATGGCATTAATGCCAGATATTTTCCACCTGAAAAAGGTTCTAAAAATCAACAGTCAATTCAAGCCGTTACATGTTATACATGCCATAAAGGTGAACCAATACCTGCATCTGCACCCCTTATACCTGATGTGAAGGAGTGATTACCTAAACTATCTTAACTAAAACTATTTTTTCTTTATTATTTTCCCCTGATAAGAATTCTGAACGGCCTTGTAAAATAATAAAGAAAATAATAAGGTAAATCTATGTATTCGATATCAACCCATCTTGGCCGGATAATATAAAAAATAAAATTTTTAAATTGCCATAATTTATACTTCATAGGTCCGATGTATTTAAGGTTAATATACATGTATTGTAAATCCGTTCTTCTTTTACCCGCATTCATTATCAATAGGTTGTTTTGCAAATAATGGCAAAAATTATTCCCATTGTAAGTCCCGGATACTTGAGGTTGAATATTCGGATATTCCAGTACATTAAAAGAGATTTGTTTTCCGCAATGTAAATATTCGCTTAAAATAGGATCAAAATTATTTATTATAGAATGTTCTGCTTTTTTAAAGATTAATGCAAGGTCTAAAAGTGATCTTATATTAGGATAATAATCCATTAAGCCATTGCTTAATGTAATTAATGCCAGGTATTGATTTGCATTATAAGTTAACTGGTTCAAATGATCTTTACCTAAAATCTCATTGAATGTAAAGGGATATCCTTGAAAGCTCCAGACTGGTTTAAAATGGAATTCAATAGCAAAATCCCTGGATTTGCCAGTCCATTTTTCAAATGTAATATCTTTAAAGTCCCGTACAAATTGTTTAGGAAATTTCTTATAAAATGCAAGCCCTTTTGAATGGTATCCCTCCTTCGTAATTATAGATATTACTTTATCAATATCAAATTCGTTGATAATAATATCGATATCTGAGAACTCTCTAAGCCCCATATTTCCATAAAAATTTTGAGTAAAATCAAGCCCTTTATAAGGCTTAGCTGAAATATTATTATCCTTTAAGAGAATAAGAATTCTATGTAGCTCTCTTTTGTTACTAAGTGCAAATGCATTAAAGTAAATACAATAATTACGCAGCTCTATCAAATTTTCCGCAATAACATCACTAAACGAGCTAAGAACATTATAAACAACTGGCCTGATGCGGTGTGCCGTAACCAGTTGATAAATTTTGTTCCAATCAATTACATTTTCCTGCAAAAACTTCTGTACAGCAGCTCTATCAGAGGTTTGCAAATAATATCGGCAACATAATATTATCAAAGCAATTTCGGTGTTATATTTTTCTTTTATACTTGTTATCCGCATTATAACTTTTGCTTTTCATACATTTTTTTAAATAAGCCCTCTTTTACTATTAATTCTTTAAAAGTGCCTTGTTCAATTATCTCTCCCTGGTGCATTGCATAGATAAAATCAGCTTTTTTAAGATTGTAAAGCCGATGCGTAATAAGAATGATGATTTTATCACTAATATTGTTTTTTAAGTTTTCAATAATATCAGATTCAGCGATAGGGTCAACATGACTGGTTGGTTCATCTAAAATTATTATTTCTGAATTTCTGTAAAGTGCCCTGGAAATAGCAAGTTTTTGCCATTGCCCGCCACTTAATTGTTCACTTTTTTTAAATAATGTACCCAACAAAGTATCATAACCCAAAGGAAAGTTTTTGATGAATCGGTCAGCGCCTGTTGCCTTAGCACTATCAATGATCCTTTCATTATTTACCACTAAATCAAGCCCGATATTTTCTGTAACAGTGGCATCATACATATTAAAATCCTGGAAAATAACACTGATCTTTTTTCTAAGTTGATTTTCGGGTATTTTATTAACCGGTACACCATAAATATTTATAGCTTCATCTTCTACATGATATAAACCGGTTAACAATTTAACCAATGTTGATTTCCCCGAGCCGTTTTCCCCAACAAGAGCAATTAGACTACCTGGTTTACAATGAAGTGAAATATTTTTTAATGCTTTTTTATTAGATCTGGGATATGAAAATGACAGTTGAGTGATATTTATTCCTTTACCGGGATTCAATAAAACTTCGCTTTTTTGTTTTTCATATTCAGGAAGGTCCAAAAATATAAACAGGTCATTTAAAAATGAACGTAACTGAAAAAGCTGTACTAATGAATCTAAAAAACTTTTAAGAGATGTTTGCAACCTTTGAAAAGCCTGAAAGTATAAAACGAAACTCCCTATGCTTAGCACTCCTGTAAATGTTTGAATTGCTATCTTAAAATAAATATAACAGATAGATACAATTTCAATTAGCTGAGCCCAAAAGCCTGCCCATGCATTCTGATAACCTATCCTCTTTTTTTCATTTGAAATTCTGCTCCTTATTTTTTTAAATTTCGATAAATAGCCCATACCAAAATCAAATACCCGAACTTCTTTTGCATATTCTAAACTTGTTAAAACCCAATTCAAAAAATTTGACTGCCTTTCCAATCCCACATTTTTCCTTTCAAGCTGATTGGTTTTATTACTGTAATGCCATTTTACAAAAGCCAATGGTAACCCGATCAATACAAAAAGAAAAAAATAATACCATTGAATAGTAATAAATAATATTGATAGTAAAATTACATTCAATCCCTGTTGAATCATTTGATTTACAGCAATGGTTAATACCGGCACTTTATACAAAGCCTGGTATTGTGCAAGATGTAATGAATCATGATAATCAGAATTTTCGTAATGATTATAAGGAACATCAATAGC
>MWYX01000065.1 GCA_002050465.1 Chitinophagales bacterium 65-1 | reverse complement strand
ATTACGCTCACTGCAGGGTTTGGATAAAACCTCATAAATTTCAGCGATGAATCTACCGCTGAAAGGATAGTTTTACTTTGAGAGAAGCTGCTTAAACTAAATAAAACCGTAAAAGTGAGTATGTAAATTTTTTTCTTCAATACTTAAAATTAAATTTTATTTAAATATAAACAAAATCCAGGCCTATATTGAAGATTTACTTACAACCTTTCTATAATATTTCTTAAAATTTTGTATACAAAATTTCTCAAATTAACTACCAAACTTCATAAGCCAGCGCTTCTTTGGTTTTTTTCTTTTTCTTTTTCTTTTCGCTCAATAATACAAATGCAGTAGCCACAACCATAGTAACTGCCAGCGTCTTTAACACTACCGCTCTTTTATTAATATTATTTTGCGGAACATACACAACCCCGGTGACATCAGCAATAGAAGGCTCATCCACATATCTTCCGGAAGCAGGAACAGCGATCTCATAAAATTTATCAGATAATTTATGTAATAGTCGCCTCGCCTCTGAGCCATGCATAGGCTTTCCATGTCCTGTTGCCACCACTTCAGGCTCTAATTTCATTAGTTCTTTTACTGACTGCCTTGCCTGTGCCCAATCTGAAGTTAAATATTTTGGCGGTCCGCTTACTGTTTTTAACTGAAGCATAGTGGAAATTATTGACTCTGATTTTGTGGTTACAAAGGCATCGCCGGCGATTAAAACACCATCACTTTCCCTGTATAAACTTATATGGCCGGGCGTATGGCCCGGAGTATGTAAAAATCTCCATTCCGGCAAACCCGGTACACCGCCGTTTTCAGGCAAAACATTTACATGACTCCAAATATTGATTGGCCCTATAGGATATAACCAGGACATTAGCGACATCAATCCTCCACCTACTGAAGGATCGGGTGGCGGGTAGGATGATTTTCCGGTGAGATAAGGAATTTCAAGATAATGTGCATATACGGGTACATTCCATTCTTCAATAAGGTTTTCCAATGCTCCAACATGATCAAAATGGCCATGCGTAAGAATTATTGCTGATGGTTTTGAATCTCCAAAAAGCTGTTGAGCCATTTTTTTAATTTTAGGCGTACTCCATTTAAGCCCTGCATCTACCAAAACCCATGTGCCATCAAATGGATTTAGTATCATATATATATTTACAAAAACATCTTTCATCCCCCAAACCCCCGGGGCCACAGAAAAAATATTTGTTCTGATTTTCTTTTGAAACTTTATTTCACTATTCATGATAAAATGGTTAAGTATTGTAAAGAAGATTTTTTGCTGATAAGTCTTTAATGAGCAATATAAAATCATGCCATAAGAATTCCTCCTAGCTTTAAACTTGCTAAGAGTAAGGATAGGGTAAAATGGTACTTCGGCTGCTCCGGGTTTTCATTATAAACACTGTAAGGGAATTTTTTACCCGGAAAAGCTTCCGCAAAATAAATGGTTCGATTTTTATTGTGAGCATTTTAATACTCTTGAACTAAATGTAACATTCTACGGTTTTCCCCAGCTTTCTTTTTTACAAACATGGTATAAAAAAAGTCCTGCACCTTTCAGGTTTGCAGTAAAAGCTACAAGAGCAATAACTCATTACAAACAATTTAATGATTCAGAAAGATTGATCTCTGATTTTTACAATACAATAGAAGAAGGACTGAAAGAAAAATTAGGAACGGTGCTATTTCAAATGCCGCCACGGTTTGATTATACTGAAGAAAGACTTGAGAAAATTATTAATAGTCTTGATACTTCTTTTGATAATGTTGTTGAGTTCAGGCACAATAGCTGGCGGAATGCAACTGTATATAATGAACTGGCAAAAAATAAAATAAGTTTTTGCGGCATGAGCCACCCTGATCTTCCGGCAGACATAATTCAGAATACATTAGTTTTGTATTACCGCATGCATGGTGTGCCAAATTTGTACCAATCACCCTATAAAGTATCGGCTAAAAAAAAATAATTAATGAAATTGAGATTACGGGGAAGATTAAAAAAGCTTTCATCTATTTTAATAATGATATTGACGTATCGGCAGTAAAAAATGCTAAGGAGATGATTGCTATGTGAATGGTGAATTGTGAGTGCAAGCAAGTAGCAAGTAGTAAATAGCAAATAGCCCTGCAAAATATTATAAATTATATAAAATAATTATAGTCGAATTTTTTACTGATCAAAAATATTAACCGGTAAAATAAACTCCCACCTGTTTTTACCACTTCCGCCAAAAAGATCCCTGTCTAATAAATAACAATACCGTAACCCAAAAGTTACCGAAGCCTGGTTCCACCATTTGGTGTCAAAATATACTTCGGCACCTGTAGATCTGAAGTCTGCATTAAATTTTCTTCCGCTGCTAAGAAAATCATCTACTTTGGTATGATCATAAAATAAATTTGCCCTTAACCTTAGCAGGTAAACAATATTCGCAAAACCTGCATTAGGATAAAGCAAAGGCAAATGGTAATTAGCTCCCCATTTAATCATTCTGTGTAAATTTTCTGCCTGGTAACCTCTTGAGAAAGGAAATCCACTGGAAAAATTTACCTCCCCGGTTGTATCTTTTTTTAAAAAGGCAGCATTTAAAACTAAATTATGATTGGTTAAAAATCCGGGCACATATAAATTACCATTGGCAATAAATTGAGATCCTTCATAATGAGTCAGTGCTGTTTTATAGCCAAGAGATAAGCTTTGTGCAAATCGTGGAAATATATTTTGTTTTGCTTTTTGAATCTGATGGCTGACTGTAAAAAAATTACTCAGGTAACTGTATGATATCTGTCCTAATGTATCTTTATAAACTCCTTTAAAGTTTGATTGATTATAAACATAATTACTTCCTGCATTTAAATAGATTAGCGATCTTCCTTTACTTAAATTTAATGGAATATTAAATCCACCACGTGGTTCCAGCTCATTCCAATAAACAGGTTTACCATGATACCGGCCTCTCCGGTTGATTGTATAATCCATGCCTGCAGAAAGGTACGGGAACAACGCTCCATAAACGGCGCTGAATCCAACCCTTTTCCATTGCTCTGCACGGTTATATGTAAATGAAAAATTTGATTGCAGTGTGTTTAAAATATTTTCACTAACAATGGTAAGGGAATATTCAGGATCATCTATTAAAGGCTGTACGCTATGAAAATTTAATAAGCCGAATGATTTTTTATATTTTGAAACCGGGAAGTTTTCATTAGGTACAGAATGTAAAAGATTTGCATTGGTTTTATGGATAGCAGTTATTCCGAAGCCTGAGGTAGGAGCGCTAAAATGCTCAACATTTATCAGTTTCCATTCTAAACCCGCCTTAGCCAATTGTTGCAATTTATAACCGTTTGCGGTGAAGGTTGACCACGCCACTTTATTATCAGTTACTGCTGGATAATAATATCCCAAACCTGTACTGCTTTTAGTTTTCAGATTAAATAATTTTTTATCCCGAAGGCTATACGCATATAAATTATCTGCTGTATGATAAGAAGCAGAAAAATAAACTGTATCGTTTAATATTACCGGAAAAGCAATTACATTATAATTAAAGGGTGTTAGATAATTAGCTGTGCCATCTGAATTTATTATAGCCAGTGACATTTGTCCGGCATTATTTCTTACAGCAGAAACAATTTTATCACTATAAAATTTTGGGTACGTATAAAATAGATTTTCATCATTTGGAATTTTTATTAATACTTCACCATTTGTTGCACTAAGTATTTTTAAAGCCGATCTTCCACCGGGATCAACTTCTGCCACTACTATTTTAGAGCCATCATCATTTATATCCGGCGCAAAATATTTTGTATGATGAGTGAGAGTTTTTTGCTTGCCCGTTCTTATATCCAGTATCTGCAGATCACTGTAATCCCGGTTTCCCCAGCGCTTATCAGGCTGATAGGATGCATATACAATTTTACCATTACGGTAAGAAAAATGATTATCCAGCGAGATATCTTTTACCCGGATGTTACGTTCGTTATTGCCGGTACGAATTACAAAAGAATGAATTTTACTAAAGCTGCTTTTTACAAAAATCATACTGTCATCATTAATAAAAGCGGGGTATTCTTGATTAATAAATTTTTTATCAGGTAAAGAGTTTTGATTTTCAGCTTTTAGCTCAAAATTATTTTTAAAATGATTCAATGCCTCATTCCTGAATTCAACATAATTTTTACCTGAATATTTTTTTATTGCTTTTTGAAAAGGATAAAATAATCCTTTAAAAGCTGCTGCATCCTGCGTAACATTTTTCCAGAATTCATCACCATATTTTTCTCTTCCATACGCCACCAATAAATATCCTAAAGCGTAATGATCCGGAACAAAGTCTTTATAAGATCCATTTCGTAGTTTCATCCAGCTGTATTTTTTGCCTGCCTGCCATAAAGAGCGATAATCTTTATGGAAAAAAGGTAAACTTCCTCGTCCCTGCTTACTAACATTGGTTTCATTGAACACTGCATCACCTTCATAAAACCAATTAGGGATAGCAGCATTATTTGCCAGCGCCTGCCCCTGATCACCAAATAAAATTTTAAAAAGCCTGGATAATCCTACATTAAAATTATTATACTGTTGAATGTGCCTGTATTCATGAATGGCAAGCTGATCAGCCCACGGAAGACTCCCTAATTCAAAGCTATTTTGTAACGGGGTTAAAAAAAATTCACTTCTAAATGGACCTAACCCAACATAAGCATTGGAAATAGTGGTCTGATTTTTAAGTACCAGATTTATTTTTCTCTGCCTGGCTCCAATTGTATTTTGTGTTGATTTGTTAAGATAAGAAATAATGTTTGCTATTCTTTTTGCAGATGAATCAATTTCCGGCGGAAAAATAATTCTTGCTTCCGGAATATTTACCTGTCTCCATTTAGCGGAGGGAATATTGCCACCCAATTGCTGGGCATAAACACCAACTGTACTAAATAAAATAAGAAATAATAAAATTGCTTTCCTGTAATAGAATGACATCAATAATTTTTTTTATCTTCCAAAGGACCTCCTAAGGACAAAGAATTCCTAAGGAACAAGTTAAGTAATTATCGGGAGTAAATTATAATAACATAAACGTAATATTCAATATTGTAGTTCTATCTTCATAAGTAAAATTTTCAGAGCAACATAAAATGTATAAAGAGTATATTATTATTGAGCTAAGTGCCTGGCAGAGAAAAATGCTTTCAAGCCCCACATTATTAAATAGCCTGGCAAAGAAAATGCAGACCAAGGTAAACTCATGGATACCTGAAAAAGTTCATAAGGCTATAACTGCAACTATTAAACAAATGGTAAGAGCTGTTTTGTTTGGTGCAAAATATACAACTGCCAATCCTATAAAGGAGGATGATATAGAAATAAAGGAAATAAGGATAATGGAAAGAATAAAGTTTTACAGAAATACCGCTGCCGTGGAAGGGGGCATAACCGGTGCCGGAGGGATATTGTTAGGATTGGCAGATTTTCCTTTATTGCTTGCTTTAAAAATAAAATTACTTTTTGAAATTGCTGCATTGTATGGATATGATACAGATGATTATAAGGAAAGGGTTTACATACTGCACATCTTTCAGCTTGCCTTTTGCAGCCACGAGGAAAGAAAAAATGTTTACCTGAAAATGACAGACTGGGATGAAAAAAGCAGGCACCTCCCTGATGATATTCATCAATTTGACTGGCGCACATTTCAGCAGGAGTATAGAGATTATATCGATCTTGCTAAAATGGCACAGCTAATTCCGGTGATCGGGGCACCGGTGGGTGTAGTAGTAAATTATAGCCTGATAAAAAAATTGGGTATCACTGCAATGAATTCTTATAGGATGCGGTTACTCAAAATACCCGAAATAGAAAATTAGCTGAATCTCTTTAATTTTTTCTGTTATTATTTTTTGAACATGACCATTGGTGAATTTTATAAATACTTCAACGAACGGTTGAAATCTATTTATGAAGAACGAGAATCAACCAATATTACTGACTGGATTTTTGAGAGCATTGCAAGCATTACTAGATTAGATAGGATTTTAAAGAAACAAAAAGCATTAAACCATTCTGCAATAAAACAATTAAATGAGGCACTGGATCAATTGTTACAACATAAGCCTGTACAATATGTTTTAGGAGAAGCATGGTTTTATAAAATGAAGCTAAATGTAAATGAGCATGTACTTATACCTCGACCTGAAACTGAAGAGTTGGTAGAATGGGTTGTGGAAGATGTAAGAAGTACGATATACGATGTACGAGGTAAAAGCCCGGTTAACATCATACATCAAACATCCGACATTGTATATATTTTGGATATTGGCACCGGCAGCGGATGCATTGCTGTTGCATTAAAAAAAGAATTACCGGATACAGAACTTACTGCAATAGATATAAGTTCAGATGCCTTACAAGTTGCTAAGGAAAATGCACAAGACCAGGATGTAGAGATTGGGTTTGCACAATTAGATTTTTTAAATGAAGAATTATGGCCATCATTACCACACTTTAATATCATTATAAGTAATCCGCCTTATATTCCTGAAAATGAAAAAAACCGGCTTGCTAAAAATGTTGTTGAGCATGAGCCACATGTTGCTTTGTTTGTGAATGATAATGATCCATTTATTTTTTACAGAAAAATTGCAGCCTTTGCCGGTAAGCATTTAAAACAAAATGGAAAAATATTTGTTGAAGTACATGATGAATATGCAAAGGAAGTGCAACAAATATTTTTAGATGAGAGTTTTGAACCAGAAATTAAAAAGGATGTGTATGGAAGAGACAGAATGATACAGGCTTGCAGAAGTAATAAAATCCTCTAATCTTAAAATCCAAATCTATTTCTGCCCTGTAACTGATGCCGATGTAGTGGCCCCCAATCTTTTGGCTACCTGCATCACTCTTACAATGTCGCCCCAGCTAACCAATGAATCTGCATTTACAACCACCGCTGGTTTTATGCTGTCTCCCACATGTATATGAGTTCGTAATGCTGACTCAAGTGAATCGAAAATAATTTTATTCTGGCCTACATACAGCTGGTTATTCTTATCAATACTTACTATTACGCTTTGCTTCGCTTTGGCATCACTCTTAGCTTTTGGATTGCTTACTCTTATTACGTTAGGATTAGCAAGTGTAGAAATTATTAAAAAGAAAAACATCAGGATAAATAATATGTCATTCAGCGGGCCTGTATCCAGCTCTGAATGATGTTCCTTTAATCTTTTTCTTAAACTCATTACTAAGTTTGTAGTTTATAGTTTGTGGTTGTAGTTGGCTGTTAAATAATTGTAATTATTTATTCTTTTTAATCCTATAATCTACCCAAATCATGGTTCAGATAATTTATCTCGTTGGCTCCTGTAAAATATCAATGAATTCTGCGCTGGCAACATCCATCTTATTCTCTACGTGATTTATTTGCCCTGTAAGATAACTATGCCCGATAAAAGTAATGATACCAATAATAAGGCCTGTGGCAGAAGTAATCATCTTTACATAAATACCATCAGCAATGGTATTAAAATTATATTCACTGCTGCCCGCTATTCCTTTAAATAATTGCAGCATTCCAATAATGGTTCCCAAAAAGCCAAAGAGGGGAGCTATCCGTGCAATGATAGAAAGCACAGGAAGATTTTTTTCCATTTTATACATTTCCAGCACACCTACATTATCCATGCTTTTTTCAATTGCATCAATAGGCTTACCAATGCGTTGTATTCCTTTATCAATTATTCTTGCTACCGGATGAGAATTGTTCTTAGAAAAGCTTCTTGCTGCAGCTATATTTCCTGTAACAATATTATCACGAATTATACTCATGAAATTATCTTCTATTTTACCTGCCCTGCGGATATAAAGCAGCCTTTCAATAAAAAAGAAAATGGCAACAGCAAACAAAAGAAACAATGGAATCATAAGCACACCGCCCTTCATTAAAATATCCCACATGGATTGCATTTCAGGAGAGGAAGTAACGGCAGTTGTATCGGTTTGTAAAAGAAATAATTGCATGAAAATTTTGGATTTACTGACAAATGTAAAAGAGTTATCTATAAAAGGGTAGTTGCAAAAATAATTTTAACGTAATTGTTAACAGGTGTCTGGCCACTTGGAGTGGCCTGACACCTAATACACCTGATGAACTATATCCAATTAAAACGTATGAGTACAATCACTCCAACCGGACGGGCAACCATGTAAGCTATGCTGAGTGCTGCGGTTTTTTTTTGCTAATTCTAAATGTTCTTTCAATTAATTTACCATCTTTATCCTGCTTAAAATAATTCATATAAATATTTAAAAATAAAAAAGTGCCGCAACAATACGACACTTTAAAAAAATTATTCTATTTATTATTTTTTATTATTTTCCATTTGCTGCATAGCCATTATTTGTTTCATGGTCTTTTCCATTCCATCACTGCCACCATCTAAAAAAATCACATTGCCTTTGCCATATTCAGCAAAGTTTTTAATGGCTTCCACCCACATACTAAATAAAATTACATTGGTATCAAGATTTGCCTGCTTCATTTCACTTGCAGCCTGACTCATACCTTTTGCAACTTCTTCACGAAATAATGCAACACCCTGCCCACGCAACTGTGCTGCCTGTCTTTCAGCTTCAGCCGCAATTTTAATTGCATTACCCTCTGCTTCTGCTGATTTTGTTTTAGTGATAAGTAATGCCTGGCCTTCGTTTTCAGCAGCAGCCTTTAAATTATTACTTGCAACAACACGGCTCATGCTTTCAATAATTGCAGCATCAAAAGTTATATCATTTATCTGCAGATCAATTAAATGATACCCCCAGTCCTCCAGGGCAACATCAATTTGTTCTTTTACAAATTCCACTATTTCCCTTCTGAGGGTTAAAATTTCTGCCTGCCTTTTGGATGCCACAAATGCCCTGATAGAACCTTCAACTGTTCTCACCAAAGTTTGCATCAATTCTTTATCACTTATAAATTTAAAAGCAACCCGTTTTATCGTTTCTTCCTGTTCATTTTGAACGGCATATAAAAGCATGCTTTTAAAATAAACATTAGCCTGGTCAACAGTTATTGCCTGAAAGGAAAGTTCAACTGATCGGTTTTGAATACTTATTTTTTTAAAGATCTGTTCCAGGAAGGGGATCTTAAAATTAAGCCCCGGCCGCATTATACGCCGGTACTTTCCAAACATGGTAATAACACCAATATTACCCTGCTGAACTGTAACAAAACAACCCAGGATGGCAAATCCTAAAAGTATTGCCCACCAGTATTCTCTTAAAAACTCCATAGTAATAAATTTGGTTGAAGGTAATAATTTTTATGTAGCAAGCATTTAATCTTTGTGCATCATCGTGGAGTTCCTCCCGAGTTTATCGAACGGTAAGCTTGCAGAACAACTTTTCTCCTCCCAAACCATACATAAGTGCACAATTGTTTCTGCTTAGTCTCACCCTCATTCCCTCTCCCATAGTGAGGGACGGTACATTCTGCAAATCCAAACATTATATCTTCCAATCTCATCATCAGAATTGTTCCCAGCAATTATTTCTTATAATCTTCTCTATTCAGCATACAAGACTTTGTGTTTTGCCAAGTCTCCCTTTAGGGAGATTTAGAGGGTGCTTTCTCTTCCCAAATCCTACACAAATGCACAATAGTTTCAGCACTCTTTGCCATATCCTTTACGCCTATCCATTCCCGTTTTGAATGCATGTTTTGCATACCGGTAAAAATATTCGGACAAGGCAAACCCATATAACTCAGCCTGCTTCCATCAGTCCCCCCACGGATACTTTCCGTTTTTACTTTTAATCCAGTACGATTTATTGCCTCTGCGGCGTAGGTAACCACTTCAGGATGTTTATCAAGCACACCTTTCATATTGCGATATTGTTCTTTAATGGTAAACTCCATAGTGGCCCCGGGATATTTTCTTACAATTTTTATTGCAAGCATTCTCAGTTTTTCACCATGCTGCCCAAGTTTATCATTGTCAAAATCTCTCACTATAAATTCTATAGTTGCCCTTTCCGCAATGCCTTCCACTCTTACAGGATGCACAAATCCCTCTTTTTTATCAGTTACCTCCGGTGCCCATTCATTTTTAGGAAGTGCATCCAGCATTTCGCCTGCAATTTTTATGGCATTTATAAGTTTACCTTTTGCATAACCCGGGTGAGCAATAACTCCATTAATAATTATAGTTGCGCCATCCGCACTAAATGTTTCATCTTCCAGGCTGCCAGCTTCGCCACCATCCATAGTATACCCAAATTTTGCATTTACTTTCTGCATATCAATTTTTGCAGTTCCTTTTCCTACCTCTTCATCAGGTGTAAATACAATTCTAATTTCTCCATGTTTTATACCAGGGTTATTAATCAGATAAGATGCAGCTTCCATGATAGCGGCCACACCACTTTTATCATCTGCTCCCAGCAATGTATTACCACTTGCTGTTATGATACTGCTGCCAATATGGTTCTTTAAATAAGGTGCATCACTCATCTTTAAAACCTGTGTACTATCATCGGGCAATACAATGTCATCTCCATTATAATTTTTGTGAAGAATGGGTTTTACATTAGTTCCACTGCAATCAGGCGCAGTATCCACATGGCTGCAAAAACAAATTACAGGAACATTTGTTTTGGCAGAATTTGAAGGAATTGTTGCATACACATATCCATACTGATCTAATGCTGATTCAATTTCCATTTGTTGTAATTCCTTCAATAATATCTTACTCAGATCCATTTGTTTTTCTGTAGTTGGGTGTGCATTACTTAGCGGATCGCTTTGGGTATCAATTTGCACATAGCGCATAAAGCGTTCTGCGATGCTGCTTTCATTTATTTGTACCATAAAAAATTTTAAAATGCAAACATACAATCCAATCCATTACTTCCCCTGCTTGCATTTGTCATTGATTCTATCTATTTTTCGATAACTAAAACCAACAGCAATGAAAAAAATTCTCATTGGCTCTCTAATCGGGGCTATACTACTTTTTGGGTGGCAGGCTATGTCATGGACAATGTTGGGCATTCATGATAAAGCATATTTATATACCCCTGCGCAGGATGCTTTGCTTTCTTCAATAACAAATACTTTAAAAACGGAGGGACAATATATGCTGCCCACTACACCTCCCGGTGCACCGCACGAAGAGATGGAAAAAATGGGTAAGCAAATGGATGGTAAGCCATGGGCCATAGTTACATTACACCAGGCATATAAATTTGACATGGTAATGCCAATGGTGCGTGGATTTTTTATTGGTCTTGTATGCGTGATATTAGTTTGCTGGGTAATTCAACGGTTGGGAAAGAAAACTTTTGGTGCAATTTTCACTACTGTTTTAACCTTTGGAATGATCTGTTTTCTTTTTGTATGGTATAATCAGCATAACTGGTTTCAAACATCATGGGAAGTTTTAAAGGGAGAATTGATTGATAGCCTTGCCGGATGGGGATTGTGTGGCATTTGGTTAGGATGGTGGTATAGCAGGAAGCCTTGAGGTATTACACCATTTTATAAATCTTTCCCGGAAGAGAAACAATTACGTTCTGCATTTCTAATGTGAGCAATGCTGATGCGACAGCACTGCTGCTTAATCCGCTCTGGATATACAATTCATCAATATGAATTTGCTCCTTTTGCTGAAGGATATTTACAATAATTTTTTCATCATCGCTAAGCTCAATAAATAATTCCCGTTGTTTTTTTGCAGATGGTTTTTTCTGTTCTTTCCAACCCATATTTTCTAAAAAATCGTTTGCAGAAGTAATCAATGCAGCCTTATTATTCTTTATGAGATAATTACAGCCTTCACTTTTTGTATCGTTTATTCTACCAGGTATTGCAAATACATCTTTGTTATATCCATTTCCCAATTCTGCTGTTATCAATGAGCCGCCTTTTATGCCTGTTTCAATAACTATAATAGCATCACTGATACCTGCAACGATCCTGTTTCTCTTTGGAAAGTTTTGTTTATCAGGATTTGTTTTACTTCTAAAATCAGTCAGCAATCCTCCCTGTGCTATCATTTCTTTTGCCAGCCCTTTATTTTGTGAAGGATATATCCTGTCGAGCCCGTGTGCTAAAATGCCGACAGTTTTTAAATTATTTTTTAATGCAGATTTATGAGCAATGGTATCAATGCCAAATGCAAGCCCGCTTACAATTAAAATATTTTCATCTTCTAGTTCTTCTATAAGTTTTTCACAAGCTGCCTTGCCATATTCATTATGATTTCGGGTACCCACAATTGCAATAATTTTTGAAGCATTAAGGTCTGCATTGCCTTTATAATAAAGCATTACAGCGCTGTCGTAGCAATTTAAAAAACGCTGCGGATATTTTTTATCAGTTATAAAAAGAGGTGTTATCTTATATTTTTCTATAAAAGCAATTTCTTCTTCTGCTATTTTAAGATCAGTAAAATGTTTTATAGAATTTGCTCTTACCGAGCCAATGCCCTCAATTATTTCCAGCTCTTTTTTCTTCGCTTTAAAAATATTCTCTGCATTACCAAAATTATTTACCAGTGCCTTGGCATGAACATCACCGATATTAGGAATAAGCGTTAGGGCAATTTGATAAAGAAGATCGTTGTGCATGGATACATTTCAACAACGAATAAAAGAAAATTAATTCACATTTTTGGAATTTCGAATTGTTTGCAAATGGTATCACAAAGAAATCTATCCAATTTTGGATGACGGGGAATAGTCGTCTTCTTTTTTGTTATAATATTCTGATAAATATCATGTTTCGAGCCATGTCGATGCAGATGGCAGTTATGATTTTCCAGATGTTTAATAAACTGATTTCTTTTAACTGACATCAGCAAAAATTAGATCTTCTTCTAAAACTTTATTTTCAGAATCTTTTTCATTTTGCATATCATGTAAATAAAATTCTAAAGCATCTAATACGTTTGCCTTTGCTTCTTTTATAGTTGTGCCTTGAGAAATAACAGAGGGTATTTCTTTAATTGTTCCGATATAGAATTCTTCTCCTTTTGATACAACTACTGTAAGCTTCATGGTTGATTTTTTATAAAGTTATTCATTTTTAATTACTCACTACACTCAATTCCGTCCTCCTGTTTAATGCTCTTCCTTGCTCGCTTTTATTATCTGCAATGGGTTTTGTTTCTCCAAATCCTTTAAAAGTTAACCTGTCGTTTTTTATTCCTTTGCCAAGTAAATAATTTACAACCGCAACTGCTCTTCCAAGTGATAGTTTTGCATTGTCTGCAGGCTTGCCAACATTATCTGTATGGCCGCCAATCTGAACTTTCAATTTTGGGTTTTCATTCATAAGCAGAACTACGTAATCCAATTCTGTAACAGATTCAGGTTTTAGCTGTGTTTGTTTTGTATCAAAAAAAACATTCTTTAAAATGATGCTGGCATTTGCTACAATTGGTTGTAAAGGGATATCAATCTGATAAACGGAGTCAGAAGCGTTTTTTGCCAGGTTAAAATTTTCTGAGTAAAATAGATACCCCTTACGGTTAACATTAAAAGCATAGTCTTTCCCCACCGGAAGTGTAACCAGATAATTACCGTCTTCATCTGTTTGTAATTTACTTATCAGTTGTTTATTAGCTACATCAACCAATTCAACGGAAGAAGGTAATCCGTTGAGTGTTTTCTTATCAAAAACTTTTCCTTTAACCCATAATGTTTTAGCAGGTCGAACATCTGCTCTTAATTCAAAAGTATAAATATCCAATGCTCCTTTTGTATCAGCCCTGTCACTTGCATAATATGCAGTTTTGCCGTCAGAAGCAACGATCAACGATCCTTCTTCATCTGTTGTGTTGATAGGGTATCCTAAATTTTCAGGCTTACTCCATTTTCCATCAGGTTGTTTATGGGAAACAAAGAGATCAGATTTTTCACTATATCCCTGGTGACCATTGGAATTAAAATATAAAGTCTGATTATCGGCGTGAATAAATGGAGAGCCTTCATTGCCTGCACTATTTATTTCAGGCCCAAGATTTAGTGCGGGTCCCCATTTACCATTAGCATTGCGATGGCTTACCCAGATATCACTTCCTCCAAACCCGCCAGGTACGCTGCTGCTGAAATAAAGCTCTCTTTTATCGGAAGAAAGCGATGGGGAAGTTTCCCAGAACTCTGAATTAATATTTTGGCCAAGATTTTCAGGCTTACTCCATCCCTGTTTCGTCAGTCTTGATATGTATAGATCACAGCTTCCGTAACCTTCCGGAAAACTGCATCCTGAAAAAGTTATTAATTGCCCATCCTGCGATATGTTTTGCGCCCCTCCATCATATTTACTTGTACTTATATTTCCTTCCAATGGCTTAGCTGTATTCCATTGCCCGTTAATTAATTCTGTTTCAAAAAAATCTTCTTTTCCATTTGCACGTCTTGTAAATACCATTTTCTTTCCATCAATTGTAATTGAAGGATAATATTCAGGATCTTTTGTATTTATGCTTGTCCCTAAATTTCGAGGATTAAAAATATAATTTTTCAATGAGTGTTTTTTTTCATAACTGACTGCGAATTCATAAGTTTTTTTTCTGAACTGACCTGCTTTAATACTTCTGTCATTTAATTTTGGAATGGCAAGAAAAGTATTTACTGCCGTTAAAGCATTATCAAATTTTCCAGAACCTGCCAAAGTTATAGAGTAAGGCAAAAGAGATGGCCTGGTATATATCTCATCCAGCGCAAAAGCTTTTTCATACTGAACAACAGATTCATTATAATTTTTAAGATCTGCGTATATAGCTGCCAGCGAAATATAAGCATCAACAAATTTTGGCTCAATTTTCAGTGCATCATTCATCATTTTAATTGCATTGGGCAGTTTACCGTTTTGTGCATTTGCTATCGCCTGCAAATAAATATCTGTTGCCTTTGTATTTACCTTTAAAGGATCGTACCATTGAGCATTTGTGATGTACGATGTAAGAAGTAAGAGAAACAGGATGTACGATGTACGATGTTGGATATACGATGTAAGGGAAGATATTATTTTCATCAAGTAGTAATAAATTTTATCAAAAGATAAAATTAGCAGGAATTATGCTTTCAATTATGTAAGGCAATGTTAAGGTAAGTGGGGTGGGTACAAACATCGTACATCGTACCTCATACTTCGTACATCAAGGAACATTAATATACTTATGTATCTGTAACGATAACTCCCATTTGGGATTTGATTTTATATAGTCAATTATGAGGGGCGTTACTATTAATGCCTTTTCCCATTCAGGTTGCAGGTAAAGTTTACAATCTTCAGAAACCAATGCAGCATACTTTTCTGCCCACTTAAGATCCGATCTGTTAAACACTATCACTTTTAATTCATTAGCCTTTTGTAATATTTCAGGTAACGGAGGTTTAAATTTTTTGGGAGAAAGACATATCCAATCCCAATCGCCTGACAATGGTGAAGACCCTGATGTTTCAATATTTGTGAGAAAACCTGCTGTTTGCAGTGAATTAGTAAGTTTTGTAAGGTTATGCAACAAGGGTTCCCCCCCTGTTACAACAGCAAGCCTTGCCGGAAAGTTTTTTGCTTCCTCAACAATTTGATCTATTGATTTTACAGGATGAACATTTGCATCCCAGCTTTCTTTTACATCACACCATACGCAACCAACATCGCAACCACCCAGGCGAATAAAATAAGCCGCCTTTCCCTGGTGATAACCTTCCCCTTGTAATGTATAGAATGATTCCATTACAGGAAGAGAAGTTGTGATATTTATTAAAGTTTCCAATTTATAATTGTTAATGTCATTGGAAGTCATTAGGTCAATGCAAACCGTCAAATAACTTATTGACCATTGACCAATGACTGCTTAAGGCGATTTGCCTTAAAAGTATTCTTCAGCAAAGCAGCTATCGTCATTGGTCCAACTCCGCCGGGAACAGGGGTTATATAACTGCATTTTGTTGATACATTTTCAAAATCAACGTCACCCTTTATAGAATAGCCATTCTTCTTTGATTTGTCATTGACCCTAGTAATGCCTACATCAATTATTACTGCATCATTTTTAACCATATCAGCTTTTAAAAAGCCGGGCTTACCTAATGCTGCAATAATTATATCTGCCTGCAAACAGATTTCCTTAAGATTTTTTGTGTGAGAATGGCAAAGTGTTACAGTGCAATTCCCGGGCTCGTCATTCCTGCTTAATAAAATACTTATAGGCCTGCCTACAATATTGCTTCTGCCAATTACAACTGCATGCATGCCTTTTGTTTCAATTTTATAATGTTGTAGTAACAACAATATGCCGTATGGTGTGGCAGAAATGAATGTTTCTGATCCCTGTACCATTTTCCCGATATTGATCGGATGAAACCCATCCACATCTTTAGCAGGTTCAATAAGATTAATTATTTTTTCTTCTGAAATATGTTTTGGCAAAGGAAGCTGCACTAATATTCCATCTATATCATTATCATAATTCAGTTTATGAATTGTTTCCAACAGGTCCTCTTCACTAATTGTTTCAGCCAATCTTATTAAGGTTGATTTAAAGCCGATCTCTTCACAACCTCTTACTTTGGATGCAATATACGTTTCGCTGGATCCGTTATTGCCAACTAATAGGGCAGCAAGGTGGGGAATTTTGCTTCCCTGTTCTTTTAATTCTTTTACTTTACTTTTAAGATCATCTTTGATGGCTTGTGAGGCAAGCTTTCCATCTAATAATTGCATACTACAAAATTAGTAATCAGCATTCGTTTTATTTGTTTTTATTTAAGCGACAAAATTAATTTTATTCAGTTATTTTTCCGTTTAGTAATATAGCAGCAATTGAGAAAATTTTATTGTGCTTTTATTTTAATTTTATTTGCATGCGATGGTTTTTGCCAGGCATTGCGCCAGCCAATAGCAGCCCGCTATACCGGATTAGGTGCTTACAGTATCAATCATATCGATGCATTTTCTTTTACATCGAACCAGGCAGCGTTGGCACAAATAAAAAATACTGCTGCCGGAGTCTATGGGGAAAAACGGTTTTTACTTTCTTCGGTAAATCTATATTCTGCAGTTGTAGTGTTGCCAACTAAACAAGGAAATTTTGGTTTACAGGCAGATTATTTTGGATTTAAGAATTATAATGAATCACAAATTGGTATAGCATATGCGAGAAGCCTTGGAAGTAAACTGGATATCGGTATTAAATTTAATTATTATGGATTTCGTATACCAGGTTATGGAAATGCATCTGCAATAACTTTTGAAATAGGAGCCATTGCTCATTTGTCGGAAAAATTGCATGCAGGTATTCACACGTATAATCCTGTTGGAGGCAAATTATCAAAAACAGATAATGAGAAACTCAGTTCTATTTACAAGTTCGGAATTGGGTATGAAGCATCGGATAAATTTTTTGTTAGCACAGAAATAATAAAGGAAGAAGATCAGTCAGTAAATGTAGATGCAGGCTTTCAATATAATTTTTTAAAACAGTTTTTTATAAGAGCAGGCATCTCTACCGAAACAACAAATAGTTATATTGGCGCAGGTATCAGCTGGAAAAATTTTCGCCTGGATATTACTGGTGGCTATCATCCACAGCTCGGTTTTACCCCGGGTTTGTTGCTTATCATAAACTTTAATAAAAAGGTGGAGTGATAAATTTTTTTTACATAATAATTGTATTCATTTGTATTAATCTGCTACTTTCTAATTCAGTAAAGGCACAGGAAACCCCTGCCACTCCACCGGTTATAATTGAACAGCAACTGGAAAACCTTACAGAAAATTCAGAAGATGCAGAACCGGAAGATGATGCTTATTTGCAGGAAATGCAGCGCTTTCTTGAGCAGCCACTAAATCTTAATACTGCAACTGAAAGCGATTTAAAACAATTAAAAATACTTACAGCTTTACAAATTCAAAATTTAATTTCTTATAGAAATATTTTTGGGAATTTTATTAATATTTATGAATTACAGTCAGTGCCCGGATGGAATGTATCAATGATAAGAAAGATACTCCCGTATATTACTGTAATTGACCAGCCATCTATATTTACAACGTTAGGAAGCAGACTGAAAAACGGGGAAAAAAATATAATGGCAAGAGTTACACAGGTTTTAGAAAAATCAAAAGGATATATAATTGATACTACAAAAAGCTTTTACCCCGGCAGTCCTCAAAAATTATTTCTTCGTTATAAATATTCTTTTAAAAATCTGTTGCAATATGGTATTACTGCAGAAAAGGATGCAGGCGAACAATTTTTTAAAGGCGAACAAAAATCAGGGTTCGATTTTTACTCGGCGCATTTTTTTGTTAGAAATTCCGGAATTATAAAATCGCTGGCACTTGGAGATTTTCAGGTAAACCTTGGCCAGGGCTTAACTCAGTGGATGAGCTTAGCATTTAAAAAAAGCTCCGATGTATTAAATATTAAAAGGCAGGCCGATGTTCTTCGTCCATATAATTCTGCAGGAGAAATATTTTTTCATCGTGGGGCAGGTATTACACTGCAAAAGAAATATTGGCAGGCAACAGCATTTGTAAGTTATCGCAAACCGGATGCAAATTTTATTACAGATACTTTGAACAATGAAGATTTTGTATCATCCCTGCAAACCTCAGGCTATCACAGAACAAAAAATGAAGCTGCCGATAAAAATGTTCAGCGGCAAATAACTTTTGGAGGCAATGTTACTTTTACAAAAAACAGGCTTCACCTGGCAATTAATGGTGTGCACTATCAGTTTAAATATCCCATAAATAAATCTGATGGGTTATATAATAAGTTTGCATTAAATGGCAGCAGCTGGGGTAATTATAGCATTGATTATAGTTATACATATAATAACATGCATTTTTTTGGTGAAGCAGCAACTACTGAAAAATTTGATAAAGCATTTATCAATGGATTATTAATAAATCTTGATGCAAGAGTGGATATGAGTTTTTTGTATAGAAAAATTACGAAAGGATATCAGTCACTTTATACAAGTGCATTTACTGAAAGCACCTATCCTACAAATGAAAATGGTTTATATACAGGTATAAGCATCAATCCTACAGATTTTTTAAGAATTGATGCTTATGCAGATTTATATAATTTTCCATGGTTAAAATATAGAATAGATGCACCTACTGCAGGAAATGATTATTTAATACAGGCAACCTATAAACCCAATAAACAAATGGAAATTTATTCCCGGTTTAAATCTGAGAAAAAAGCGATCAATTATAATCCTGATGAGCTTACTTTAAATCCTGTAATTGTAAAACCAAAACAAAACTGGCGAACCCAATTCAGCTATAAGCTTAATACTGCCGTTACATTCAGATCAAGGGTGGAATTATTGTGGTATGATAAAAATGGATTAGCGCCGGAACAGGGATTTTTAACCTTTGCTGATATTATTTACAAACCATTACAAAAACCTTATTCAGGAAATATACGGTTTCAATATTTTGAAACAGATAGTTATAACAGCCGGCTCTATGCATATGAAAATGATGTGCTTTATAGTTTTTCAATACCTGTTTTTTATGATAAAGGCTACCGTTATTACTTAAATGTAAATTATGATATAACAAGACAATTACAGGCATGGTTGCGATTTGCACAAACTATTTATCCTGATAAAAATACAATCGGAAGCGGGCTTGATGAAATTAGCGGGAATAAAAAAACAGAAGTGAAGCTCCAGGTATTATTTAATTTTTGATTTTATTTTTATTTAAAGCAGCGAACTTATAATGATAAATGTCCTGCTATATAAGAATAATAGGGTTTTAAAATAATTAACATTTTTTTGGATTTTGAAAAAACCCTATATTTACAACTTCATAAAAATTATAATCACACATGAGAAAAATTTTCACGTTATTTACAATGCTGATACTTAGTGGAGTATTGGTATTTGCACAAAGCCGGGTTGTAACCGGTACCGTAACAGATGATAAAGGAGTACCAATTGAAAATGCTACGGTAAGAGTAAAAGGCTCAAGGAGTGGCGTCGCTGCTGATGCAAATGGTAATTTTAGAATATCTGTTTCTCCCGGTGCAACACTCATATTTAGCGGGGTTGGTATAACCGCAAAAGAGATTGCAGTTTTGAACCAGTCTACAATAGATGTTAGTTTGGTAAGAAGTGGGACAGAATTGACCGGTGTTGTTGTAACAGCACTTGGTATACGAAGGGAGAAAAAGGGTCTCTCATCTGCGGTATCCGAGGTTAAATCAGATCAATTGGTTCAAAAATCTGAACCTGACATTTTAAGAAGTTTAGAAGGTAAGGTGCCTGGAGTAAATATTACCTCTGGGGGAGGTGCTCCTGGTCAGAGTACAAAAATAAATATCCGCGGCATTACCTCTTTTAGTGGAAATAATCAGCCGATAATAGTAGTGGATGGTATTCCATTCGATAACTCAGTAAATGCTTCAGTGGGTTTAGATCAAAATACAGTTTTTTCTAACCGCTTATATGATATTGATCCAAATAACGTAGAAAGTATTACGGTATTAAAAGGTGCAAATGCAGCAGCTTTATATGGCAGTGGTGCACAAAATGGCGCTATAGTAATTACAACAAAGACCGGGACAAAGATCAAAAACAAAGGGTTGGAAGTAACTTATAATGTATCCTATTCTACAGAAAAGGTGAGTGACTTGCCAGACTATCAGGATGTTTATGGACAAGGGTCTAATCAAAATTATAATGGAGGGTTTATTGGTAACTGGGGAGCTCCTTTTGGTTTTCAACGTGACATGTTAAACAAACAATTGGGATACGACAGATATACTCCGACAAATGCACCTGATTCAGTTCCTCATCCATTATATTATTCTAGTTATGCAATACCAAGATTTAGAACAGTATTTCCCGAATTAAAAGACGTTAATGTATTTTACGGACCACATGATATTGTAGGTGGGTTTTTTCAAAGAGGCCATGTGGTGGAAAATAGTTTAAACGTTAATTCTTCCCAGGGGAAAACGGGATTGAATGCCGGCGTATCACGAATGACAAATACAGGAATTATTCCTAATTCGAATGCAGCCCGCACTTCATTAACATTCGGAGGAAGTTCTACATTGGCAAATGGACTTACTGTAAGTGGAAACGTAAATTATGTCAGAACTGAACAACAATCTCCCCAATCAGGTGCATCTTATTTTAATGATTATGGACCAGGAGAAGGTAATAGTTCTATTTATGCCCGTTTATTTTATTTACCCCGGAATTTTAATTTAAATGAATACCCGTTTGAAACCCCTGATGGCAGGAACGTTTTTTACCGTTCATTGGATAATCCACGTTGGATTGCAAAATATAATCTGTTTAACAGCACCGTTGACAGGGCATTTGGAGGATTAACTTTCAATTACGATCCTTTTAAGTGGTTAAATCTTACGGCACGTGGTGGCGTTAATACATATACTGATCATCAAACGAATTTTATTCGTCCGGGAGGCACAGCCGTTAATGAAGGTCGCTTTTGGGAAGCAGATTTTTTAAACCAATCGTTAAACCTAACCTACCTTGCAACTATCAAACAGAAGTTAACCACTGATTTAGATTTGCGTGCAAGTGTGGGAGCCGATTATATACAACGCTATAACAGGGGAAGCAGAAATACAGGCTTAGGAATTATCGACCCTAATTTAAAAACTTTACGGAATACACAATCAGTATTAAGTAATTTTGATTATTCAGAAAGAACAAGAAAAATAGGGGCACTTGGTGAAGTGCAATTTAGCTATAAAAACTACTTATTCTTAAACTTTACCGGCAGAAATGACTGGACATCTACCTTGCCAATGGGTAAAAACAGCTATTTCTTTCCAAGTGCAGGTATAGGCTTTGTATTTACTGAAGCATTAGGCATTGGCAAAAAAATTATCAATTATGGTAAACTACGTTTATCAGCGGCTAAAGTAGCCAGAGAGCCAGGTGCATATCAATTACTCACTACCTATTCTATAAATCCTCAAGGTGGTGCTTATACTACCAATGGCGGTGGTGTTTTTAATTATGCTGCGTTAAGCAACCAGGTAAAAAATCCTGATCTTAAACCAGAAATAACGAAAGAGATTGAAGCCGGTTTGGAAATGCAGTTTTTAAACAATAGAATAGGCTTCGATTTAACTGTATTTAAAAAGAACAGCACTGATCAGATCATTTCTGTAAGTTCTCCTGCTTCATCTGGTTTTACAACAAGAGTTGTTAATGCAGGTGAAATTGAAAATAAAGGAATAGAATTAGGTTTAACTGTAACACCAGTTCGCAGTAAAAATTTCAATTGGACATCCACTTTTAATTTTAATTTATTACGTTCAAAAGTAATTGATGCCGGACCAACCGGAGAAATATTCTTAGGCGGTAGTGGTTACTCCTCATTGGGAACAATTATACGTACGGGTCAGCCTTTTGGGATGATCTATGGAAGTAAAAATGCTCGTGATAGTGCAACCGGTGCAGTGTTAATTGACGAAACTACAGGTACACCAATTCCTTTACCTGAATCTAAGATTATTGGTAATCCTGCTCCTGATTTCACTCTAAACGTTAACAACAGCTTTAGTTTCAAAGGACTAACATTAGGATTTCTTATTGATTGGCGCCAGGGGGGTGATATGTTTAGCATAACTGCCGCATCTTTGTTGCTGAGAGGTCAGTTAAATAACCCTTATGGTGTAGATCGTGAGGGAATCAGGATAATTCCGGGTGTGTATGGGGATCCTCAAACTTATCAAGCCATATTAGACAGTAAAGGTGCGCCAATTAAAAATACCACAGGTGTAAGTGCATTTGATTCTCATTTCAGTAATGGTTTTGGTGCTTATGGTGCAGATGAAACAAATGTATATGATGTTACTACTATCAGATTGCGTGAAGTAACTTTGGGCTATGAAATACCCAAAACATTATTAAAGAAAACATTTTTTGGGTCTGCACGGCTAAGCGTTAGCGCACGAAACTTATGGTTTAAAGCGCCAAATATGCTAAAAGGGTTGAATTTTGACCCAGAAGTATTAGCAGGCAATTCATTATCAAATGTTCAGGGATTTGATTTTGGTGCTTCACCATCAACAAAAAGATATGGTATTAATTTAAGTGTAACTTTTTAAAAAATTATTAAAATGAAATTTAAAAAATATTTATTTACAGGATTTTTAATGTCGGTGTTTCTGTTCGCCGGTACAGGGTGTAAAAAAATGTTGGATTTAGACATTAATCAAAATCCTAATGATCCTACCAGCGCTCCATTCCGCTTATTACTAACTTCTGCAGAACTAAATGTACCCGCTGTTTTTCAGGGTGTAAATGAAGATGCACTAGGATATGTGGGTATTTTAGCCAACCAGGGAAGTGATGCTTTTGATTTGAATAATAGTTCTTATAATGGCTTATGGAATTCCTTTTATTCCGGAGGTATGAAAGATTTGGATGAGTTATTGAAAGCTACTGCAAATGGTGAAAGCCCACATTTTAGGGGAGCTGCCCAAACATTAAAAGCATACTTTTTCAGCATGTTTGTTGACCTGTTTGGAGATGTGCCTTATAGTGAAGCGTTTAAGGGAAATGCAGGGGAAGCTAACTTTACTCCCAAGTTTGATGCTGCAAAAGATATTTATGAGGACTTATTGAAATTGACGGATTCAGCAAAGGCTAATTTTGCTAAAACCAGTGCTATAGCTTTAAGCGGTGATATATATTATGCCAATAGCATAACTAAATGGAGTACACTTGCCAATACAGTTAAACTCTATTTATTAATTAAAACAAGGCAGGTACGTCCTTCTGCACAAGCTGAAATAGGAGCTATTTTTACGAGTGGTAATTATATCAAAGCAAGCAGTGGCAGTGAAGATTTTCAATTTAAATACAATAAGCTTTCTTCACCCGAAGGCAGGCATCCCTGGTATCAAGCTGCCTATGCTAGGGGTACTAATAATTTTACTTATTTCAGCAAGCAGTTCATGTTGGAAATACTGGATAATGAAGATCCTCGTCAGCCGTATTATATCAGAAGGCAAACAGCTACTAAATTAGATCCTGCTAACCCGTCTGATCGCGGCACTATTCCGGCATACAATGCTTATTTGGTTTTGGACCCTGCAACGTATAATCGGTTATACTTCAATAAAGGTAAAACACCTACCAAACAAGATTCTATTTTCCTTGCAGGTTTTTTTGGACGTGTTCGGGGTGATAGAACAGGTGTTCCTCTTGACGGATCCTTACGAGCCATTCCGGGCTCTTATCCCGGAGGTGGCCTTTGTGATTATTCTTATAGTGAGGCAGCTGCTAATATTAAAGCCATTACTACAATTGTAGGATCAGGTAATGGAGTATTTCCTATGATTACTTCAAATATGGTACAATGGTGGCAATTAGAATATATGCTGGCTTATAATGTAGGAGATCCCAGTACTTTGTTTGAGGCCGCTATTCGCCAATCATTTGCTTATGTTCAGCGTCATGGAATGGAATCAGATCCATTATGCCCGGTATTAAGTTCAACTGCAATTACGGCTTATGTTAATCTATGGTTGGCAAGGTATAATGCTGCAAGCTCGAATGAAAATAAATTGAACGTCGTATTAAAGCAGGCATGGTTCTCAAATATGGCCAATGGTATTGAAATATATACCACATTCCGTAGAACTGCTTTGCCAAGCACAATCGATTTGCCAGCAAACCGGTTGCGTCAATTTGCTTTGCGCCTGCCTTACCCGCAGGTAGAGTTTAATTTAAATCCCAATGCAGCACAATATATAAATGTAATTTTTGACCGTGATGCAATTTTCTGGGATATTAAGAAATTTAAATTTTAATCATACTAATACCAAATATTATGAGTATCATAAAGAAATTAATTTTAATGGGCTTCATAGGGATATTCTTCTTTAGCTGTAAAAAAGATGAATTAAGCCCTTTACCAACTTTTGAAACAGGAGTCTCTACCTTTGGCAAAATAGAATCAGGAAGTTTCAAAGCTAATAATATGGATGTATCAAAGGTTGTGATTTCTATTAGCTATAATGATTATGGGAAAAATGTAAAAATAAATAAAATAGAGGCATATGTGCATTGGATTGAGAACTATTATGACAATACAAAGCAAGCTGATGTGGATGTGGAGCATTTTGGGCCAACCGGAAAAACTGATGCTTCCCTCGTAATCAACAATCCTGATGTAAGAGTGCAATATCCTTTAACAATAACCCCGGATAAAGTATATAATCTTTTTAAAGATGCTACTCGTAAATATAACGGACCAACAGCAGTAAATGTTTTTCAAAACCCTGAAATAGTTAGAAGTGATCCTAAAAAAAGATTCCGTATTGGAGATAGATTTTATGTTACCTGGTATTTATATGCTGATGATGGACGTGTATTTAAATCATGGTCACCAAGTATACAAAATGGTGAAGTAGCAGGGGCTAATACACAAATAGATTTTGAGGTTGTTCCTTAATTTTGAGAAATAATATTAAAAATGGAGAAGTGAAAGCTTCTCCATTTTAGTTTTTTTTATATTGTAACTAAATTAAATTTTGAAAACCGCCCATAAGAGATATACTATTACGTTATTATGTTTTTTATTTACTATCTTATGTTACGCACAGGTAAAACCTATATTAACAGTATATATAATACTCAATACTGAATGTCCTGTTTCGCAAAATATTGTCGCCCGGAATTACGTAGGGATTTTTTTGTTGTAACACAAGAC
>MWYX01000049.1 GCA_002050465.1 Chitinophagales bacterium 65-1 | reverse complement strand
CAAAGTATACTTTCCTTTAAACCATCAATTATAAATTTACTGCCTTCTAAAAAAGTAATGCTGCTGCCGGTAAACTTTACATTGTAATTCTTTCTGTCAAATAACTGGTCAGACCTTGCTTTTATACCGTTTAAAATTATGGGAAGCCTTACAGTTCCTACATCTGCCATATTAATACTTATTCTTGTGCTTTGATTGGACGTGTCAATAAAACTGGAAACAAGGTTGGTTACACCATTTTTTTCTGTGCTGTCTTTTTTAAATTTAAAATAGCTTGACATGATCATAAAGTCACTGGTATTAGGCAACATATAATTAGCAGTATCGCCTTCAAAAACGGCCTGTTTAAGAAATTTCATGGCTTCTGCTACTGATAAGGGCCGGGCCATTTCCTTTTGGGCTGAAATATATTGGGATAAAGTATCCATTTTTTCAAAGAGTTCCAATCCACGTTTTCTGATGCCGTTTGGTTCATGTGTATCTATAACAATTTCCAGGGGTAAAACGCCTTTAAAATTTTTCTCAAAAAATTTAAGATCAGAATATATTTTGTCCGTTTCAGGAAGATCCTCAACCATAAATGCTTCGGATCGTAACTTAAGAACACCCAATATTGAAAAGGCGAGAATGACCATCGTGGCGCCATAAACAATTTTTTTATGATGAAGTACCCATTGCTCAATTCTTAACAGTAAAGCAGTAAGCCAGCGATTATCCAGATATTTTACCTGAGATTCTTTTGGCGGCAACAAATAACTTAAAACAGCAGGTAATAAAATAAATGATATAACAAAAATCATCATTATGCTTATGCCGGCAACTGCTCCAAATTCTTTTAAGATAGCGCTTTTAGTAAGCGCAAATACTGCAAAACCTATTGCAGCGGTAATGTTACAAAACAATGTTACTACACCCATCTTGCTCACCATATCAACCAGCGATTGGTCTTTATTACCAGTTTCCCTGTAAGTTGAATGATATTTATTTAGAAAGTATATACAGTTGGGAATACCGATCACTACTACCAGAGGTGGAATTAAAGCAGTTAATAAAGTGATCTTATACCCGAATAAATGCAAAATGCCAAAGCTCCAGATTACCCCAATTAAAACAACTGACAATGATAGAAGCATTGTACTTACCGATCGGAAAAATATCAATAATATCAAAGCTGATAATGCCAGTGAGCCTAACAGGAACCATTTCATTTCTTTTTTTATCCTGTCTGCTATTAATGTTTTTATTAAAGGAAGTCCGCTTAAGTGAGTTTCAATTTTTGTGGCGGAAGTAAAAGCATTTGTTTTTGCAATGATATTATTAATTATTTCTGTTCTTAAAGAAGAGGCCAGCGCAACCTTATTAATGCGAACACCAATCAGGTATGCATTGCTTTCGGGATTATATAAAAGTGTTTTGTAAAATGGCAGACTTAAAAAAATTGCTTTACTGCTGTCAAGTTGTTCCTGGGAATTTATTTCCCTGGAAAATATGGGAACAGAATTCAGTTTTATTGTTGCAGTATCTTTTACAAGATTTATAGCAGAAGAAACACTTAAGGCATCTTCTACATATTTAATTGTTTTAAGATCCTGTGTAAGTTTATTAAAAGCAGTAAAAGTATTTAGCTCGAAAAACTTATCAGTCTGTACCCCTATCACTACCAGGTTCCCATCCTCTCCGAATTTTTCCCTGAATGATAAATATTCCTGATACTTTGAATTATTAGTTGGTATTGCTTTGGCAAACTCATAGCTGATTTTAACCTTGCTGGCAAAATATGCCATTAAGCCGGTAGTGGCTAACAAAATAACAAGTAAAGGAAGTCTGAATTTTAAAACAAATTTTGCAAGGCCTTTCCACATGGTAAAAAAAAATTAGTATTGGTAAAGATACTAATCAGTAAATAAAGTATGATAGAGTATATAAGGTATATAATTGAATAGCAGGTAATGTATTAATGTCTTTGAGTAATTTTACCTGTAATAAATTAGAAAGATATAAAATCCCATTAATCCCTTAATCCCAAAAATCATGGTTCATACAACCAAAGGCATTGTATTACGAACCATAAAGTATGGGGAAACATCTGTTGTTGTAAATATTTTTACTGAGCTCTTTGGTATACAATCCTATTTGGTAAACGGTGTAAGGTCTGCAGGTAAGACTTCGAAAGCAAATTTTTTTCAGCATGCTTCTATTTTGGAGATGGAAGTATATCATAATGAATTAAAAAATCTGCAAAGAATAAAAGAATTTAAATGGGGCTACCTGTATAAAAATATTTTAAGTGATGTTACCAAAAACTCGGTTGCATTATACATGGTGGAGCTTTTACAAAAGTGTTTAAAACAACCGGAAAATAATATAGATCTTTTTCAATTTACAGAAGATGCTTTTATACAGCTGGATATTGCGGATGATACAGTAACCGCAAATTTCCCATTATACTTTTGCCTGCATCTATGCCATTTTTTCGGATTAAAGTTAGAGGATGACTATTCAGAAAAAAATTCAATTCTTGATCTACAGGAAGGCAGGTTCGTTAAACTAATTCCTTCTCATCCGCATTTTTTAGAAGAAGATCACAGTTACTATATTTCACAATTATTAAAAGTGCAGCACCCTGGTGAGCTTACAGAGATCAAGCTAAATAAATTAATAAGAAAAGATATGCTGTTAGCGTTGCAGCATTTTTATGGATTACATTTTCATGATTTCGGAACTATGAAAACCTTACCTATTCTGCATGAAGTATTATCGGCCTAAACTATGATTTTGGTTGATTAAAAAAGATTAATAAGAAAAAAATAATTTTCACCCTATATAATTCTATTAATCCCATTAATCTCTGAATCCCATAAATCCCGGTTCAGACATACAACTCCCGGCTTTTTCCCTTTTTCAAAACTCCCAAATTCATTCTGGATTGATAAGGCTTTTGCCCCATTTATTGTGGCCCATTGCAACAATTCTATTAAAGATATATCAGGAAAGTTTTTTTGAATTGCTTTTATTTCATCTAATAGATGTAAGCTACGGTTACTTGCAAGACTATCAGTACCCAAGACAAGGTTGCAATTATTTTCCCGGAGTAACTCAATCGGGGGTAAAGTATTTTCAATATATTGGTTTGCGTTTATACAAATGCAAAAATATGTTTCCTCAAATCTTTTCTGATAGCGTTTAATGAAATCAATATCTCTTTGTTTAGTAAAGGTGTTATGGACTAAAATAATTTTATCTGCCGGTATAAGATTATTAAAATAAGATTGCAGGCTTGATTTTTTTGACGGCCGATGATGTGAATTGTCGATTTTCATCAGTTCATACATCTTAATGAGGTTACCTGTACCTTGTAAAAAAAATTCATCTTCAAAAGCAGTTTCCTGGTTGTGAATACTTACTACCCTGTTTTGAAAATAAGGTGTAATAAGATCCCATAACTTATCAGAAACCGAATAGGGCGCATGAGGAACGATTGAGTTGCGGGTTGCGAGTTGAGAATTGAGAGTTGAGAATTGATTGTAGATATTTAGTGCTCTTTCAAATCTTGGTTGAGAAACATCAGGTAACCAGCCACTGGCTTCTATAAAATTATAGTAAGCTATTCTTTGCTTTCGTTTTTGGGGGAGGGTTAACAGATTATTGCAAATATCCCCAACTGCTACAATGCCATTTTGAAGCATTTCAGTTTCAGCATTTTCTATGGCAGCAAGAATTTCTTCTTCGGCATGGTGCCTATCGTTCACTACTTTATAAACAAAGTCTGCTAAACCTGTTTTTTCCGGAATCAGGCCTTTCATATGCGATAATTCCACATGGCAATGAGCGTTTATAAACCCCGGGGAAAGAATTCCTTTATATATTTCGACGTCTTCCCCGGCTATTGCTTCATCAATAATTCCTTCTATTCTTCCATCATTTTTTACAATAAGAACTTTATCGCTGTCAAGCATTTCTGTTCCTGTAAATAAATGATCTGCTTTAATCTTTCTGTACAAAATGATTAATTGTTATGATGTAAATTTGCCGAAATTTCTCTGAAGAGTATGAAATTATTAATGAACTGCATTTTAAAGTTCTCCCCTTTTGGGGGAGTTAGAGGGGGCTGCCATGTTAGATAAACTGGAGGGAATTAAAGCAAGATTTGATGAGTTAGGCGTGGCATTAACCAATCCTGAAATTGTAGGAGATAATAAAAAGTACACATCTATTAGTAAAGAATACAGAAGCCTGGAGAAGATAGTAAATGTGCGTAATGAATATGCCAGGGTTTTAGATGATATTGAATTCAACAGGGAGGTGTTAAACAGCGATGATACTGAAATGAGGGACCTGGCAAAAGAAGAGTTACCCGCTCTACAAGAAAAAAAGGAAGAACTGGAAAAGCAAATACGCACTATGTTGATTCCTAAAGATCCAATGGATGATAAGAATTGCATTTTAGAAATAAGAGCAGGTACTGGCGGGGATGAAGCTTCCCTATTTGCGGGTGACCTTATGAGAATGTATTTAAAATATAGTGAAAGAAAGGGTTGGAAAACGATTTTGCTTAGTGAAAGCGAAGGTACGGTTGGTGGCTATAAAGAGGTGCAGATTGAAGTAACAGGAGATGATGTATATGGAACTTTAAAATTTGAGAGTGGAGTTCACCGGGTACAGAGAGTGCCGGATACAGAAGCCAGTGGTAGAGTGCATACCAGTGCGGCAACAGTAGCCGTAATGCCGGAAGCTGAAGAAGTAGATGTGGAAGTAAAAGAGAGCGATGTAAAAATGGAGACTGCACGGAGTGGAGGCGCCGGCGGTCAAAATGTAAATAAGGTAGAAACTAAGGTTTTTTTAACTCATATTCCTACCGGCATAGTAGTAGTTTGCCAAACCGAACGCTCACAATTGGGGAACAGGGAAAAAGCCATGCAAATGCTGCGGACTAAACTCTACGAAGACACAGTTCGGAAACAGGAAGAAGAAATATCAAAACATAGAAAAAGTTTAGTGCTTACCGGTGACCGTTCAGCTAAAATAAGAACGTATAATTATCCCCAAGGAAGAGTTACTGACCATCGTATTGGCTTAACTATATACAATTTAGATACTGTATTAAATGGTGGAGTACAGGAATTTATAGATGCTTTGCAGTTTGCCGAAAATTCCGAAAAGCTAATGTCGCAGAATTAATTTAAAAAGGCTCGATTAAACATTTTACTATTAAGTTTTACATTATAATATCCTTAACAGATATCATAAAACCTTTGGCATCCGATTTGCATATATGATAGAGTAAGTTTTAAAAGTCAATTTTCTCATAAGCAGTTAGTTTTGGTAAACGGACCCTGTTTCTACAGGGTCCTTTCTTTTTCCATACCCTCAGCAATTATATATAAGAACGTCTACATTATAATTTAGAGATCTGGTAACCTATGTATGTAAATATACATATACACTAATCAGATTCTAACATCTCTAAACATTATCTTTGCGTAAGTAATTAATAATTTAAATTGAGTGTAGACACATCAAATAGAAAGTCTTTTTTTAAAAAAATAAGAGGGAAGGACGATGGCGAAAAGGCCGAAATGAGCTTTATTGACCACCTGGAGGTGCTCAGATGGCATGTTGTTCGATCGGTAATAGCATTATTTGTAGCGGCAATTACCATATTTATTTTTATTGACTGGATCTTTGATAATATAATATATGCTCCTGCAAGAGAAAACTTTGTTACTTATTCAGCCTTATGTAAGTTAAGCCATACGCTTCAACTTGGTGATGCCTTATGTATGCCACCGGTAAAAATTCCTTTATTAATAAATACAATAGGAGGGTCATTTTCATCAGCCATCAGCATTTGTATTATGGGTGGATTATTAGTTGCCTTTCCCTATTTATTGTGGGAAGTATGGAGGTTTATAAAACCGGCTTTATCTCCCAAAGAATTAAAGTATGCCTGGGGAAGTACATTTTGGGTTTCTCTTTGTTTTTTCATTGGTGCAGCATTCGGATATTTTTTGCTGGCACCTTTCACCTTCAATTTTTTAGCATCTTTTAAATTAGGTACATTAGGCTCCCAAACTTATTTACCAAGTCTTACAGATTATATTGATACACTTATAAATATTATGTTGGGATGCGGTATTGCCTTCGAGCTTCCTGTAATTGCTTATGTATTATCCAAAATTGGCTTAATAACGCCGAAATATTTAAAAACCTATCGCAAATACGCATACGTTATTATCTTAATCATAGCTGGTGTAATAACCCCATCACCAGACTGGACCAGCCAGTTAATAGTTGGAATCCCCCTGGTTCTGCTATATGAGTTGAGTATTTTTATCTCGGCCAGGGTTTATAAAAAAAGGCTGGTAGAAGAAAAGCAATGGGACTGATCTAACTTTATTTCATTGTTGAAAAAAAGTTAAATAATATTTTACAAACCACAAACTCATTGCGAGAAATAACCTTTGAATTATATTTGAGGAAAGCCGTTCCCTTCAATGAAAAACTATGGATTGCAAACCTTTATTATTTTAATATTTTCTGTATTATTTTTTTCATTTAGTAAACCAAAAAAGAAAAAAATAGTAAAATCTCCCGTTCCCGTTAGTAATGTCTCTTCAACTAATAGTAACCCTTACTATATTATTATCGATAAATCAGATTATGAATTAAAAGTGTATGATGCTGAAGGATGGTATGCCACTTACCCTGTGGTTTTTGGCAGTAAAGATCAAAATGATAAATACATGGAAGGTGATAAAAAAACACCGGAAGGAAAATTTAAAGTGTTATTTAAAAAAATAAATCCTAAATGGGGTCCCCAGTTACTGCTGGATTTTCCCAATGCTGAAAGTATAAAAAAATTCAATGAAAGGCAGGCCCTGGGCCTTATTCCACGGAATGCCAGAATTGGAAGCGGTATTGCCATTCACGCTACCCGCCCACAGGAGGAATGGACTGTTGATTACTATCAAAACTGGACAGATGGCTGTATCTCATTAAAATACAGAGAGGCACAGGACCTATATAGCTATATACCAAATGGCACGCCTGTTATTATACAAAAATAGATTAGGATCTGTAGAATTTCGGGATTAATAGGATCTCATTTAATCCAAATAATCATAGTTCAGACAAATATCAAACAACCATCCCCATAGCTTAAAAATCTGAAATCATTATTTAAAGCATATTTGTAAATGCTTTTCCAATCTTTTGTAATTGCTGCAACCAGCAATAATAAGGTTGATTGTGGCTGATGAAAATTTGTTATAAGTGCATTCGCGATTTTAAATTTATATCCCGGTGCAATAAGAATTTGTGTTCTTGCTAATAACCTGTCATGTTTATTTTTCTTCAGCCATTTTATTAATGATGTTAGTGCAAGTTTTACATCTATGTTTTTTATAATCAGATTATCATCATAAACTTCCCATTGTTTTATTTCCAATTGCCGTATGCTGCAATTATTATTTAAAAAAGATTTTACACCCATCCAGTATAGGCTTTCTATTGTTCTTAAGGATGTAGTTCCTATTGCAATAATATTTTCTGGGAGATTATTTAGAATACTTTCAATAGTTGAAACAGTTATATCCATCCATTCTGAATGCATTTCATGCTGTTGCATTGTTTCTGATTTAACAGGTTTAAAAGTTCCGGCACCCACATGAAGCGTAACAAAATCTGTCCTAATATTTTTCTTTTTTAGAGAAGTAAAAACTTCAGAGGTAAAATGCAAACCGGCCGTTGGCGCAGCAACAGAACCTTTATATTCAGCATAAATTGTCTGATATCTTTCTTTATCACTTTCTTCTAAATTTCTTTTTATGTAAGGGGGTAAAGGGATTTCGCCAGCCTGTTCAATAATTTCTGAAAATGAATAGTAAGAAGGCTGCCAGTTGAATTCCACTACATAAGCATCACGTAACTTTTCTTTAAGAGAAGCAGTTAATACTACTTCCTGATTTTTTAAAATTACCTTTTTTGTTAAGTCGCCTGCCTTCCATTTACTGGCGCCTCCGATCATGCATTTCCATTTAACCGAAGAAGTTTTACTCATCATACCTGTATATTCTATATTCTCTTCAAAAGGTTCTAGACAAAAAATTTCAATTACTCCGCCTGTCTCTTTTTTAAATAATATTCTTGCAGGTATAACTTTTGTATTATTAAAAATGAGAAGAGAATTTTTGGGGAGATATTCAGCAATATTCTTATAAATATCCTCTTTGATATTACCAGCTTTAAAGATCAATAATTTAGATTGATCTCTTTTCTCAAGTGGATAGAGTGCTATTTTATCAGGAGGTAAATTGTACGTGAAATCATTTATAGAAAGCTGCCCGGGATGCATTTATAATTTCCCTTTTTGTATATCATCAACAACAGCAGGATCAAGAAGTGTAGTAGTATCTCCCAAATTTTTTGTTTCCCCTTCAGCTATCTTTCTTAATATCCTTCGCATGATTTTTCCGCTTCTTGTTTTTGGCAGGCCGTTTACAAACTGAATTTTATCAGGTTTTGCAATGGCACCAATAACCCTGCTCACAGTTTGAAAAATATCCTTTCGGGTTTGTTCTTCATCAATATGCATGTGGCTGTATATAACAAAGGCATAAATTCCCTGCCCCTTAATATCATGCGGATAACCTACTGCAGCGCTTTCTATAACGCCTGCATGCATATTAATTGCATTCTCCACTTCGGCAGTACCAATGCGATGTCCGCTTACATTCAATACATCATCCACTCTGCCTGTAATCCTGTAATAGCCATCCTTATTTTTCAGCGCTCCATCGCCTGTAAAATATAGATCCTCATAAGTTGCAAAATAATTTGTGCGACAGCGATCATGATCTCCATAAGTAGTTCTTAAAATAGCCGGCCACGGTGCCTTAATGCAAAGGTTTCCCTTTAGTAAACCATCTTCATCAGGCTCTGTTGCTTCATTTCCTTTTTCATCTACTAACACCGGCTGAACACCTGGCATAGGTAATGTTGCCCAGCTTGGTTTGGCAGGCGTTATTCCTGCCAGGTTAGAAATCAAAATTCCTCCTGTTTCTGTTTGCCACCAGGTATCTACTATGGGGCAATTTCCTTTACCGATATTTTCATCATACCAATGCCATGCTTCTTCATTTATAGGTTCTCCAACAGTTCCCAACACTTTTAAAGACGAAAGATCTTTTCCTTTCAATGGTTCTAAACCATAGCTCATTAAACTTCTTATGGCAGTTGGGGCAGTATAAATTGTGTTCACCTTATATTTATCTACTATGTCCCAAAACCTTCCTGCATCGGGCCAGGTAGGGATGCCTTCAAACATAACACTGGTAGCGCCTGCGCTCAATGGCCCATACAAAATATAACTGTGGCCTGTTATCCATCCAACGTCTGCTGTACAAAAAAATACATCGCCTGGTTTGTATTGAAAAACATTTACAAATGTATAATTGGTCCAAACCATATAGCCGGCGCTGCTATGCACAACACCTTTGGGTTTACCTGTGGAACCTGAAGTATATAAAATAAAGAGCGGATCTTCTGCATCCATTTCAGTGGCAGGCATCCTAATAATATTATCTTTCTCTATTTGTGATTCAGCATATTCCATCTCGTCTTCCCACCAAACATCTCTTCCTTTCAGCATTGAGATTGGAGTCCTTGTTCTTGTATAAACGATCACACGTTTTACGATTCTGTTTCCAATCAATGCATCATCAATAATAGATTTTAATGGGATGTCTTTTCCACCACGATATGCACCATCGCAGGTAACGATAAACTCTGCCTGTGCATCATATAACCTGTCAGCAATACTTTGGGCAGAAAATCCACCGAAGATAACGCTATGAATGGCGCCTATTCTTGCACAGCCTAATACTGCATAAGCCAACTCAGGAACCATTCCCATATAAATACAAACCCGGTCACCCTTTTTTACACCATTATTTATCAGCACCTGCGCAAACTGGTAAACTCTTTTATGCAGCCTTGAATAAGTTACAACCCTGGTTCTTTCTTCGGGATTATTTGGCTCCCAAATGATCGCGGGTTGATCTCCTAATGTTTTAAGATGACGGTCAATACAATTTTCTGTGATATTTAATTTACCGTTTATGAACCATTTAATTTTTGGCTCTTTAAAATTCCATTCCAATACTTTATCCCATTTTTTTCTCCATGTAAAATTTTCTGCTATATTTTCCCAAAAGCCTTCAGGGTCTTCTACACTTTTTTTATAAGCTGAATTGTATTCTTCTAAAGATTTTATTTGATAGGGGTATGACATCTAGCCAGGAATTATATTCAATTTAACACGATTATTTGGTCTATAACATCATTGCATTATAAATAGCATCCTGTATTTTTCCTCTTACATTTAACCTGGATAATTTAAGATTATCGCCGCCATCCGGATTTACGCGATTACTTAAAAAAACATAAACTATGTTGTATTTAGGATCTGCCCACACACAAGTGCCTGTATAACCTGTATGCCCAAAGGTAAGCGGCGATACCAACCTTGCGGGATAAGGATCTTTGAGGGTTGCATTATCTTTTTCCGGTTTGTCAAAGCCAAGTCCCCGCCTGCTTATTGCACTATTGTACGCCGTGAATAATTTAATTGTCTCTGGTTTTAAAAATTGCTTTCTATTCATCATACCTTCATTTAGCAGCATTTGCATAATTACAGCCAGGTCGTAAGCTGTACTGAATAAACCTGCATGGCCGGCAATACCACCAAACATAGCAGCACCCGGATCATGAACATCTCCACGCAGTTGTTGCAAACGAAATAATTTTTCTGTTTCTGTAGGTACAATCCTGTCGGGTGTAAACCTTTCCCTGGGTCTGAATCCTGTGGCTGTTAATCCTAAGGGATCGTAAAAGGTTTTTTTCACATATTCTTCTAATGTTAGCCCGCTGATTGATTCTACAATTTTACCCAAAAAAATAAAATCATTGTCACTGTAGATGTATCTATCGGAAGGAGCTAATTTACTTGTTAATATTCTTTTATACATCGTATCTCTCCAGTCTGTTCGCATGTATAAGTTTTCCGCCACTCTGATACTGAAAGAATCACTTTGCCTTGATGAATAAATATTTTTGAGAGGACTTTTAGTGGCTGTATCAATCGTTTCTCTAAAAAATGGGATCCATGATACTAAGCCGGCCTGGTGTAATAATATGTCTTCTACTAAAAGATTTTCTTTATCAGTTCCTTTCACCCATGGAAGATAAATCCCTAACTTTTTTTTTAGATCAATTTTTCCTTCATCATATAACTTCATAATTGATATAGTGGTAGCACATATCTTAGTTACTGAAGCCATATCAAAGACTGACTGAAGCGTTACAGGTACAGGTTTATCATAATCATATTTCCCAAATGCCTTCTGGTAAGCGATTTTACCATCTTTTACAACTAATATTGCCGCACCGGGTGTTGCCCCCTTTGCAATAGCATCTTGGGCAATTGAGTCAATAACATTTAATTTTAATGGGTCTAATCCTGCAGCTACAGGGTCAGCTACCGGAATTGAATTATTATTTAAAACAATGCCACTGCCATATTTATAATTATCACAAACTGTAACAGGTAGTTTGCCTTTAGGCGGCATTTTTCCCTGCAATATATCTACTGCTGTATTTTGAGTAATGCTATCATCTTCATAGCAGGCGATTAAATTTTTGGTATTACAAAAACTTTTTATTGCATAAGGATTTCCAAAAACAAATGTTATGCTTTTGGTTTGCTGCTGCAATTGTTGAGCAAAATTTATAGCAGCCTGGCTAATACCAAAGTTATTGGCCGGGTACCGGTTATAATTATGAATGCCTATTACTACAGATTTGTATCTGTTTTTTATTAAGTTAACAGTTGAAAGTATTCTTCCTGCACCCTCTTTATAATTAAAATAAAAAACATCCGAGTTATATTCTCTTTTCATTCTTCTTGAAAAAGCATTATCAGTAGTTAAACCAATACCCACATAAGCTATCTGCTTTGCATTTTTATTTTTTTGATTGATTACCTGTAAAGGAAAGAATTGATCATCCTGTTTATTTAAAAGGGTGATTGCATTTTCAGCCACCAGCCTTTTCATTCCATTAACTTTACTGTTCAGATCTTTTGTAAGATTATTAGTATTAACCGGTTTTAGATTGCCTAAGCCATACATGTATTTTGCTGCCAACACTTTTTTGCATTTTTGATAAACATCTTCCCATGTAAGCTGGTTTTTGTTGATTGCTTCTTTAATACCGGCTATACTTGCGGGTACATCTGCCGGGAGGCACAGCATATCATTACCTGCAATAACAGACTGAACTGATATTTCTCCGCCGGGGAAAAATTTGGCAACCCCCTGCATATTTAAGGCATCGGTAAAGGTTAAACCCTGGTAGCCTAATTCATTTCTTAATAAATTAGTTACATTATTTTTTGAAAGCGAGGTAGCACGATTAGGTGCATTGTCAATTGCAGGTATATAAAGATGCGCCACCATAACGCTTCCTACACCTGCCTTAAACATTTCACGAAAAGGATAGAGCTCTAATGAATCCAACTGCTCTCGAGTTTTATTTATTACCGGAAGATCATAATGCGAATCAACTGCCACATCCCCATGCCCCGGAAAATGTTTTGCAGTTGCCATTACCCCCACATCCTGCATTCCCTTCATATATTGAACTCCATATAAAGCAACTTTATATTTATCTTCTCCAAAAGAGCGGTCATTAATTACGGGATTGTTTGGATTATTATTAATATCAACTACGGGTGCATAATTAACCTGTATACCTGCACGCTTACATTGTTCACCAACAATTTTCCCATATTGATAAATGATAGCTGCATCCTGCACGGCGCCCAACATTAATTGGTGATTAAGGGGAATAACACTATCCATTCGCATTCCTAAACCCCATTCTGCATCAATACAAATTAGCACGGGGGTTTTTGCAATCTTCTGGTAATTATTTACAATGTTTGCCTGCTTCACCGGGGGTCCCTGAAAAAGACATACACCACCCACATTATATTTTGTAATGGTTTCATTTACTTCCTTGTCATAATAAATTACACCTTTGGAAGAAATGGAACTGCCCCGCAACACCATAAGTTGCGCAATCCGCTCATCATTGTTCAGGGTATTAAAAACACTATCAGCCCATCGTAATGCAGCAGGTGTTGTTTGATATTGTGCAAACGAAGCATAAAATATAAACAGAAAAAATGTAGTAATAATAGTTTTTTTCATACCGCCCCTTTTTTATAAGTAGGCCACAAGTTAATTTAAATCGGATTTAAATTCATTATTCATACCACATGTTTTAAAATTAATTGCGATAAGATATTGCTAAATTTGACGATGATTAAAGATCTATTTCGTGCCTGATATTGTTCAATTATTACCGGAAAATATAGCTAACCAGATAGCCGCAGGAGAAGTAATACAACGGCCGGCCAGCGCTGTGAAAGAGTTGCTAGAAAATGCTGTGGATGCAGATGCAACAGAAATAAAACTTTTTGTAAACGACGCAGGCAAGGCTCTTATACAGGTTATAGATAACGGTAATGGGATGAGTGAAACTGATGCCCGGATGTGCTTTGAACGTCATGCCACTTCAAAGATTAAAAATATTGAGGATCTTTTCCATATAAAAACGATGGGTTTCAGGGGAGAGGCATTAGCAAGCATTGCCGGTGTTGCTCAGGTAGAATTAAAAACTAAAAACGGTGATGATACAACGGGCACTTATATTGAAATTGAGAACAGTGTTGTAAAAACACAACAACCAATAGCAGCGCCACAGGGTACCTCTATTTGCATGAAGAACCTTTTTTTTAATGTGCCGGCCCGCAGAAATTTTTTAAAAAGCAATGCTTCAGAATTAAGGCATATAGTTGATGAGTTTATAAGAGTTGCGATGGCTTTTCCTGAAATCTTCTTTTCACTGACTTCCAACGGCCAGCAGGTTTTTCACCTGGAGAGAGGAACACTGAAACAACGCATTGTTCAAATCCTTGGAAATAATTATGCAGCTAAACTGGTTAGCGTACAGGAAGAAACTGATTACATGAATATTTATGGCTTTGTCGGAAAACCTGAAACAGCAAAGAAAACAAGAGGCGACCAGTATTTTTTTGTAAACAACCGTTTTATTAAAAGCGCTTATCTTAATCATGCGGTGATGAATGCCTTTAGTGATATGATCGCTAAGGATAGTTTTCCTATGTATGCATTGTTTATTGACCTGGATCCGTCCAGGCTGGATATAAATGTTCATCCCACCAAACAGGAAATAAAATTTGAGGATGAAAAAATTATCTATGCATTTGTTCAATCAGCTGTTAAACATGCTCTGGCCCAGTTTAGTGTAACACCAACTTTGGATTTTGATCTTGATGTGTCCATCCACCAATCTGATGCGGTGAGTAAACCTTTCACTGATGATAAAAGATCTGCGGCAGCATCTTCTTCTTTGTATAAAACATTCACCCAAAAACACCAGGCTCATTTTATTGAAAGCAAAAGTGATCTGCAGCATTGGGATCAGCAGTTGCCAGATACCAGTGACAAGTTGCCAGTAACCGGTAACCAGACAGCTGGTAACGAAGATTTCTTTGACGGTAAAAAAATTAAAGAAACAGCATGTTCTCCTGAACCAGTTCAAAAGAAAGAAGACAAAAAGCCCACCGGTAATAATTTTGTACAACTACATAACTCTATTATAATTGCGGAAAACAGAAATGGTTTTATTGCAATTCATCAGCAAAATGCCCACGAAAGAATTTTATACGAAAAATTTGTAAATGCAATTAAAGGCAAACCTATTGCAACCCAAAGGAGCTTGTTCCCGGTTACAATTGAGTTGGTTCCGGCTGATACAGTTTTATTAAATGAATTACTGGATGATCTGAAACTGTTGGGCTATTTAATTGAACCTTTTGGCAGTAATACTTTTGTTATTCAAGGTTCTCCTGCAGATATAATACAAGGCAATGAAAGAGCCACTATCGAAAAAATGCTCGATCAATACAAGCATTACAGCACCGAGCTTAAATTTAATAAGCGTGAAAAGCTGCTTCGTTCGATGGCATGGCAACAATCGGTAAAAACCGGTACCTCACTGGATCAAAAGGAAATAATTTCTCTAATTAATGACCTCTTTGAATGTGAAACACCTAATTGTACTCCCAACGGAAAACCATCTTACCTGGAATTTAAAAAAGATGAATTAGATAAAATGTTTGGCAGATAATAACTGAACCATCATAGTATAGACAAGTAACCTATATCTTTTGAAATTTTGAATAACATACCTTGCTACCGTAAATTACTTTGGTTTTTCGGTGAAAAGTGGCATGGATGATTACCCTTTGTTTTAATAACGTTGCCGGATATTGGATAAAAATTTTTCTATTGCCTGGCGAATAGGGGTAGCCCCGGTAGTAAAGTTACCGGCTAATATTGAAAAAATCAATAGCTTATTTTGTTTTGTAATAAGAAAGCCGCTAAGGGCTACATGGTTACTTAGTGTCCCTGTTTTGGCAAAAATATAGCCACTGTCTTTTTTATAAAGCGAAGATAATGTTCCAGTACCGCCGGTGGGCAGTATCACTTTTAATCTTTCCAATCCAAAATCATTTTTTAATTTTTGCAAGAGGTAAATAAAATCTTTAGGAGTAAAAAGATTGTACCGGCTTAATCCACTTCCATCAACCCATCTTGGTTTTTGGGGAATATCTTTCAGATCAGTTTTTAAAAGTGTATCTATCATTTTACGGTCACTCATATAGCCCAGCTTTTCATTGCTTGCCATTAATAATGTTTGTTCAGCAAAAAAATTATCGCTGCGATGCATCATAATTTTTAGCATGGAGTCCGTTGGTTGGGAATAAAATGATGTAAAGCTCTTATTCAATGCTGAAGTTGTAGCTGACACAGGTATATTCAAGGTATCCTTTAATAATTCAGTTGCAGTTTCAATACCTTTTGTTACAAATGGAATTTGTATTTCTCTTCTTTGTTTACCAAAAGTTATTTCGTATATATTATCATCCCTGCGCCGGTCAACTGTAAGATTATTTCTGCCGGTATCGGTACTAAAATTTACTTTCCAGTTTACATCGGGCTCTGAATAAACAAGACTGCCTTCCTGTTTACTATTCGCAGAATTCTCTTTTATCTGTGTCCATTTTATAAGATTTCCATAAATGGGCAGTGGGCTTCTCTCAACTGTATAATCTGAAGTATAATCATCCCAGGGCCAGCCAAAACCGAGTGCAGTACTTCTCCATTTATTATTGAGGATTATAATGGGTTTCTTTTTTTCTTTTAAAAAAGCAAAAGTTCTTTGAGTTTTAAAATCAGGATGTAAAAAAGTTGGATCGCCGGCAGGTTCTATAATAATTGAATTTTGATCTTCAGAATACCTAAATGCTGTTAAACTATCTCCCAGGTATTTCATACCTGCATATAATGAGAAAAGCTTTGTATTGCTTGCCGGCACAAAATATTTTTCTGCATTGTAATTGTACCAACCCTTTCCTGTAGAAGGTTCATAAATACTTATACCAACATGCCCCTGGCTTATTGCAGAATCCTGTAATAAAATTGTATTGGCCTGGTTGGATATTTGTTTAGATATCGAACAGGAGGCGAGTAAGAAAGTAAAAGCAAGGCACCTCACCCTCAATCCCTCTCCTACAGAGAGGGAGGCCGTACATGAGAAAAAACTCAACTTTATATTTTTACTTTTCAGCATTAATTCATATTTAGCTTCAGTAAGCCGTTAATAATTTCACCCCTTTAGGGGATGGGGGTTTAGTCCCTTTCCTGAGCTCTTAACCATCTTTCAGGAATTTCATTATTGCTCGCATTTACATAATCCTTATAACTGCAGGCAATCAGTTTTTTATCCGGCAACTGCATCCACCATCTTCCTGTTTTTTTGCTTTGTAAAAAAGTAGTATCCAAATTTGTAAATGCTGTGTGAAACTCATTAAAGTTATGCCTATCCTCCGGTATAGCCTCCTGCTTGCTTCTGCTTTTACCATCCACAAAATACCAGAGCATTTGCGCAATTTGTTTTGCAGTTAATTCATTTACATCGTAAGCAGGATCAAAACCATAAATACCAAAAGAGCTAAGTTTATTGCTCATACCTGCAAATCGTGTAAGCATACAGGCTTCTTCTCCGCTAAATCCGCTCGGGCTGCAGTAATTTGCAGGCGCATCGCTCCATTTTATTGCAGAAATGTCAATGCTCAGCAAGTCTGTATTTCGAATAACAGGTTCCATTTCCTCAATACTTTCTTTTGCCATTCCCACCCGATAACAATCAAAGCGAAGCTTATCCATCGTTTCCAGTATGCGTGGATGAACCAAATAGCTTTGAAAACCAATGTGGTTGTAATGCTTTATAAAGTTAGGCTCGCCGGTAAGCATCTCCATTAAGAAATTCTCACTTTTTATATTTGACTCATTTTTTAAATCAATAGCAGCGTCAATAACACTTACTTCAATAATTTGCTGTAATTCACGGTAAGCAAAGTATTGTGCCAACGTAATATCATGACTGCTGCCAAGAAGCACTACAGTTTTTTTCATCCGGAGCAGTTCAGCTAAAACTGTTTTTACTGCCGCATATGTATCATCAAGTGTTGCACCGGCCTGTATGTTACCTATATCTGCAATTTGAATATCCGTATGCCAATAATGTAATTGATAAAATTGTTTCCTTATGGCATTTGCACCATTGTTATCCATCATGGTTTCATTCCCGCTTATACCCACAAGAACGATATCTGCTTCTTCCACATCAGGCAGTTCATCTTCATAAGCAGAAATAAAGTTTACTAATTGTTCATCATTATATTCTTTATCATTATTGAAAGAAGATGTATTTATTGGCTCTAAAAATTCCAGCAGATCGTACATTTTTTTAAATTATATAATTTGTGACAAACCTAAAAGATTAATTTGAGATTTATATCAATAATCAGGCAAGCAATTCAAGATTGTTCCATTCACTTATTTTTGCATCGATGGAAGATGTATTACAACAAATAACACAGTATAAAAAAGAAATTACCGAATTCACTTCTGCCGATAAAAATATTGCAGAAACATTCCGTATTAAATATTTAGGAACAAAAGGAGTGATTAAAAGTGTAATGGGCGAAATGAAAAATGTTCCTAATGAAAAAAAACGGGAGTTTGGACAAATACTGAATGAATTTAAACTTTTTGCAGAAAATAAATATCAAGCACTGAGGGAGTCAACAGTCAACAGACTACAGTCTACAGTGGACCATTCTATTGATCTCACACTTCCTGGCGACGCTCTGCCATTGGGAAGCCGTCATCCTATTAGTTTAGTAAGAAATAAGATCATTTCAATTTTTCAACGCCTTGGATTTGCAGTAGCAGAAGGACCGGAAATAGAAGATGACTGGCATAACTTTACAGCATTAAATCTTCCGGAGGACCACCCTGCAAGAGATATGCAGGATACATTCTATATTTCTCAAAATCCTGACTGGATGCTGCGAACCCATACGAGTAATGTACAGGTACGTGAAATGGAAAAAGGAAAACTACCGATAAGAATTATTTGTCCTGGCAGGGTTTACCGAAATGAAACCATAAGTGCAAGGGCACATTGCTTTTTTCACCAGGTGGAAGGTTTATATATAGCAGAAAATGTTTCATTTGCTGATCTTAAACAAACCCTTTATTTTTTTGTAAAGGAAATGTTTGGGCAGGATGTGAAGATAAGATTTCGTCCATCTTATTTTCCATTTACAGAGCCAAGTGCAGAAATGGATATAAGTTGTTTGATCTGTAATGGAGAAGGTTGTAATATTTGCAAACAGACAGGCTGGGTGGAAATATTGGGCTGCGGAATGGTTCATCCAAATTTGCTGGAAAATTGCAAGATCGATAGCAATAAATATTCAGGTTTTGCTTTTGGTATGGGCATTGAAAGAATTACAATGCTTAAATACCAGATAAAAGACTTGAGACTATTCAGCGAAAATGATGTAAGATTTTTGAAACAGTTTACAAGTGCAATATAAAATTCATCCACTAAAGGAATTTTCTAAAATTAGAAATTTGAACCTTCATTTACAGAAGCATCATGAATGAATTTTATTTTTAAAATCTCATTAATCCCAAAATCCCATAAATCATGGTTCAGACAATTTGCATTTGCGGGGCCGGTACAATGGGAAGTGGAATTGCACAGGTATCAGCCCAAAATAGCTTTAATACCTTACTGTTTGATGTAAATGAAGCTGTTCTGGAAAAAGCAAAAGTTGCAATTCAAAAAAATCTTTCATTTTTAGCTAAGAAGGGGAAAATATCTGCAGAAGAAAAAGAAAACATTTATCAACGGATAAAATTTGTAAATGATCCCAATGATTGTCTGGCAGATGTTATCATAGAAGCCATCATTGAAAAGATCGATGCAAAAGTTGCATTATTCAACCAGCTTTCTGAAGTTAATCATGCAGAGGTAATTTTTGCAACCAATACGTCATCACTTTCAATTGCAGATATTCAAAAAAAAGTTTATCACCCTGAAAGAGTGGTGGGTATGCATTTTTTTAATCCGGCATATTTAATGAAGTTAGTGGAAGTTGTGAAAGGTGATCAAACCAGTAAAGGAGTTGCACAAACCATTTATGAGTTGTGTAAACAAATGGGAAAATCTCCTGTGATGTGTAAGGATGCCCCGGGTTTTATTGTAAACCGTATTGCCCGGCATTATTATTTGGAAGCTATGAAACTGGTTGAACAAAAAATTGCAACTTTTGAAAATGTAGATCAAATTATGGAAGCATCCGGCTTTAAAATGGGCCCTTTTAAATTGATGGACCTTATCGGGATGGATATAAATTTATCAGTAACCCAGGTAATATATGAGGCATTCAATAACGAAGAAAGGTTCAAGCCTTCTCATCTTCAAATTGAAAAAGTAAAAAAGGGCGAGCTAGGAAGAAAAACGGGTAAAGGTTTTTATGAATATTAATCTGAACCGGGATTAATAAGATGATTGGGATTAATGAGAAGATTAATGTATTAAATCCCATTGCTCCTATAATCCCATAAACCTGCCTGACGGCAGGCAGGTCACGGTTCAGACACTACTTCCTGCCGCTAATCTTTGCTAGCAAACGCAATATTTCCAGGTATAGCCAAACAATAGTTACCAGCAAACCGAATGCACCATACCATTCCATATATTTTGGCGCACCTGATTCTGCTCCCTGTTCTATCATATCAAAATCTAAAATAAGATTGAGCGCAGCAATGGCCACAACAAATAAAGAAAATATTATTCCGAAAGTGCTGCCTTCATGTATAAATGGAACATCCATTCCAAACATACGCATAACCATAGTTATCAAATAAAATATTGCTATACCTACAGTTGCGGTAAAAATTATCGCTTTAAATTTTTGTGTTGCCCTGATAATTCTTGCAGCATAGAGTAAATACATAGCAATGGCTGTCCCAAAGGTTAATCCAACTGCCGTAATTATTATAAAGGGAGCCTTCTCAGCAAAAACAAAATTATAGTAAGCTGAGATTGCTCCAACAAATAAGCCTTCCAGCAATGCATAAGCAGGAGCAAGAAAGGGCGCCCACTCTTTTTTAAATGTAATAATAAGAGCTACTATTAAACCACCAATTGCACCTGTCCAAATCATAGGCTGTACATTACCACCTTCTGCAAATTCTTTCCAGGCATAAAATGCAGTACCCATCACCATTAGAAATAAAAATCCAAATTTATTGAGCGTACCCCTTACCGTCATCACATTCTCATTCATCACCATATCATCAATAACAGTGTCGTTAAATCTTTTTTCTGATAGTACAGGGTTACCTGATTTGAATAATTCCATTTTTAAAAAATTTAGACAATAAAAGTATATAAATTTAAATAATACAGCTAAAAATCATTGTTAACTATTGGTTGACTTTACATTAAAAAAAATCCCGCTAAACTTACCTAAATTGCACAAGGTTAGAATATGGAAACTAAAGAAGAAGTTTTACAGGATGTGGTGATAAAATTTGCCGGAGATTCAGGCGATGGTATGCAGTTAACGGGCAGCCAGTTCACCAATAATACCGCTATGTTGGGTATTGACCTTGCAACCTTTCCGGATTTTCCTGCAGAAATAAGAGCACCCCAAGGTACACTGCCAGGTGTTTCCGGTTACCAGCTTCGTTTTTCAAGTGACAGAATCTTTACTCCCGGAGATGATTGTGATGTTCTTGTCGCAATGAATGCTGCAGCTCTAAAAACCAATTTAAAAGGATTAAAAAGAAATGGAAAGATCATCGCCAACGTTGATGGTTTTGATGCAAAAAACTTACGGCTTGCCAATTATCCAGATGGTGTAAATCCTTTAGAGAATGGCAGCCTGGAAGGTTATGAAGTAATAAAAATGGACGTAACCAAAATGACAAGAGAGGCGCTGAAGGAATTTGAAATGGGGACAAAAGAAAAAGACCGGGCTAAGAATATGTTTGTGCTGGGTTTTTTGTATTGGATGTATAACCGAAGTTTAGATAATACGATTCAATTCTTAAAAGAAAAATTTGGTAAGAAAGAAGACATATTAAACAGTAACATAAAAGTTTTGCAGGCAGGTTATAATTTTGGAGATACCACAGAAACATTTACCACCAGATATTCTGTTGAAAAGGCAAAAATGCCTGCAGGAACTTACCGCAGCATTATGGGTAACCAGGCATTGGCTTATGGCTTGATCGCTGCTTCACAGAAAAGCGGATTACAATTATTTTTAGGCTCTTATCCTATTACACCTGCCAGCGATATTTTACATGAACTTAGCCGTCATAAATCTTTTGGTATAAAAACTTTCCAGGCAGAAGATGAGATAGCGGCAATAACATCTGCAATTGGCGCAGCCTATGGTGGAAGCCTTGGCGTTACTGCTACAAGTGGACCGGGTATGGCTTTAAAAGCAGAGGCTATGGGGCTTGCCGTGATGCTGGAAATTCCTTTACTCATTTGTAATATACAACGTGGCGGACCATCTACAGGCTTACCAACAAAAACTGAGCAAAGTGATCTGCTGCAGGCATATTATGGCAGAAATGGTGAATGCCCTATGCCGATAGTTTCTGCATCAACACCGAGTGATTGTTTCAGCGCTGTGTATGAAGCAGTACGGATTGCAGTGCAGCACATGACGCCGGTTATATTTTTAAGTGATGGATATATTGCTAATGGTGCAGAGCCATGGAAATTTCCGCAAAGTGAAGAAATGCCGGCAATTGAAGTGAATTTTAAAACAGAACTTGGCCATCATGAAGAAAGTTTCCAGCCTTATTTAAGAGATGAAAAATTGGTTCGTCCCTGGGCTATACCTGGCTCACCCGGTCTGGAGCACAGAGTAGGAGGATTGGAAAAACAAAACATCACCGGCAATGTTTCTTATGATCCCGATAACCACCAGATGATGGTTAAGATAAGACAGGAAAAAGTTGATAAGATCGCTGATTATATTCCCGAACAAAAATTAGACAATGGTCCTGAAAAAGGAAAAGTATTATTACTAGGGTGGGGAAGTACATACGGCGCTATTAAAAGTGCTGTAATTGATTTATTGGCAGAAGGCCATGAAGTTTCTCATGCCCATCTTCGCTTTGTCAGGCCATTTCCTAAAAACCTTGGTGACATTATTAAAAACTTTGAACATATTTTAATTCCCGAACTTAATAACGGCCAGCTGATAAAAATTATCCGCGATCAATATTTAGTTGATGCCAAAGGCTTTCACAAAATAATGGGAGTACCATTTACTAAACATGAAATGGTGGAGGAAATAAAGAAGATGTTGTAGATCAATAGGGATAAGGGAAAATATATTTGCTGGGACAAGAAAGCTATATTACAACAGTTGGACTAGATAAGTATAGTGATGAAAATTTTTATTTTTTTTTTAGGGGTACTTTTAAACTCCTCCGCAATATCGCAGACTAATCAGAAGTTAACAGCAAAGATTGATAGTTTGGTTATGCCGCTTGTAATTACCAATAATTATAGCGGGACAGTTCTTGTAACTAAAAACGGAAATATCCTTTTATCTAAAGCTTATGGCAAGATGAGTCGTGAGTATAACCTGAATAATACACCTTACACAAAGTTTTTTCTTGCTTCTGCATCCATGATATTTACCTCTGCCGGAATTATGAAATTATATGAGGAAGGGAAATTATTGCTAACCGATCCGCTTTCTAAATTCATTCCTGATTACAAACGGGGAAATGAAATCACGATTCATGAGTTGCTTTCTCAGCGTTCAGGTATTCCTGCAATTGGAACAGGGGGAAATGTGAATTACGACAGTATTACAAAGTTTGGACACACGGCCGAAAGTCTGATCTCCTATTTCAGGAATTATCCGCTGCTCTACAAACCAGGCTCAAAATATAACCATGGCAGATCTGATTATATTCTGCTCGCATATATTATTGAAAAGATCTCCGGAAAAAATTTCGGACGATATTTGAAAGAGGAGATTTTTACTCCACTTGGCATGAATAATACAGGCCATTATTCCGGTGAAAAAGAAATTATTACAAACCTTGCAAAGGGATATGCCCCCAAAGATCTGTATGATTTAGAGTCCGCATATCAAATCGACTGGTCTTCCAAAACAGGGCATGCTTCTATTTATTCAACTACAGGCGATTTGCAAAAATTTGCACAAGCTGCTCTCAATAAAAAATTTCTTACCAAAGAATCATGGAATAAAATATTTACTGATTATGGTGACAATGTGGGTTATGGATGGTTTATTACAAAACACCTTAACCGTGACAGATTTCAAATGAATGGAAGGGCGCCGGGCTATTCATCTTACATAGCAACTTATCCCCATGAGAACTTAATTGTGGTAATGCTGTCAAACAATTATGTCTCCCTGCCGGCAGAAATAGGAAAGTCTATTGGTGCGCTGGTTTTAAATGAGTCGTTTGAACGTTTAAACCTCACCAATAAAACAATTGATGCCATTTTTGCAAAAAAACTTACCGGGATTTATAAGTTTAATGAAAACTTTTATCGCCCTAATTATGGATTAGAAATAAGCTACAAAGACGGCAACCTGATTTCATCATGGGGCGGCCTAATACCCATTGACAAGGGAGATAAAAAAATTAAGGGATATATTTTACGAAATTACTGGTCTTCTATTCGTTTTATTGAAAATGAGAAAGGAAATATTACAGAAATGATGTATGATAATCACAAAGGATTAAAAATAAAATAATCACTTAGCTAACTAATTGTCTTTCTGTAATTTAGGTCTAACATTGAAAGTATAAGATCATCGGAAATGCTAACATTCGTGGATACAAATTTAAAGTTTGTTAGGTTGATGATTTAGCTTACCTACAAATATATTTAAGATTTACTCTTTAATCCTCTCTACCAATTTTTCTTTCAAAATAACTTTGTGATAATACCTGCACACAGGTCTTAGCCCGCATATTTCACACTTAGGCCTACGTGCCACACAGATATATCGTCCATGCAATATAAGCCAGTGGTGCATTACAGCTACATATTCTTCAGGAGTATGTTTTAGAAGTTGCTTTTCTGTTTGCAAAGGATTTTTGGCGCCAGCCGTCAATCCGATTCTTGCAGAAACACGAAAGACATGTGTATCTACAGCAATATTGGGTTGTGCATCAATTACAGAGGTTATTACGTTTGCCGTTTTTCTTCCAACGCCTGGTAATTCGCTTAGTTCATCAACCGTCATTGGTATTTGCCCATTAAACTTTTGAACAACCATTTTACCCATACCAACAAGATGTTTTGTTTTATTGTTTGGGTAAGAGATACTTTTTATCAATTGAAATACTTCTTCATGGTCAGCCTTGCTTAAGGCATACACATCAGGATATTTTTCGAAAATTGCGGGTGTAGTTAGATTAATTCTTTTATCTGTGCATTGAGCGGATAATATTACCGCAACCAGCAATTGGTAAGCCCCATCATAAATGAGCTCGGTTTCAGCATTGGGAGCATGAGTGAGAAAATAATCAATACAAAATTTATAGCGTTCTCTTTTAGTCATAAATGAAAAACGTCCTGCTTAAAGTAGCAGGACGAATGTAAGTAATTTAGGTTTTTATTTTAGCGATCAGTATGCAATTCTGCTTTTGTTTTTTTTCCATGGAGTAAAATATTATTTACTGTTTCATCGCTGGGAGAAAGTTGAAAAGGCTCAAGCTTTTTTTGAGCTGAAACAATTATATCATACATTTCTTTTAAGGAAGCATCACTTTGTAGGGCTAACTTAATTGCTGCAGATTTTTCAGATGAGGTTTCATTATACTGGTACTCTACTAGATCTTCGGGGGTAAAATTGTCCATAAAAATGGTTAATTACTTATGTTAAATAAAGTTGGTACAAACCATAAACGATATACCGCTTGAAATATTGCATGATATTGATAATAAAAGAAATTATTTACTCACAATATAAAGATCTTCATTATCCTTTTTCATCATATATTTTTCCCGTGCATATTTTTCCAGGGTAAAAGAGCTTGTTTTTAAAAGTTCAAGTTCCTGCTTTGTCTCAGTTATTTGCTTGTTCAGGTTTATTTCACTTTGCTGAAGTGATCTGAATTCCTTAATTCTTTTCCATTGAGTGAGCAGATCATTCCTGTCAATAAAAAACATCCAAATAATAAAACCAACACCTGTGATCAGGTATTTATTGCGCAGCCATCGTGGAATGTTATTTAAATTTTTCAGAGTAATTAATGATTTATTTACCAAATTTAATTTTTCCTGTTGGATAAACACCACTTTCACCTAAAATTTCTTCTATTCTTATTAATTGATTGTATTTGGCTATTCTATCTGTACGGCTTGCCGAACCTGTTTTAATTTGTCCGCAATTTAAAGCAACAGCCAGGTCAGCAATTGTAGTGTCTTCAGTTTCTCCGCTGCGGTGGCTCATGATAGTATTGTATCCATTCATTTGTGCAAGCGAAACTGCATCTATTGTTTCAGTTAGCGTCCCTATTTGATTTACTTTTACGAGTAAAGCATTTGCAATTCCTTTATCAATGCCCTGTTGCAAACGATTAACATTAGTTACGAAAAGATCATCACCCACCAGCTGAATTTTTTTACCCACTCTTTCCGTAAGCATTTTCCATCCATCCCAATCATCTTCTGCCATTCCATCTTCAATAGAAATTATCGGATACTGATTAACCCAGCTTTCCCAAAAATCAACCATCTTTTCTATATTTAATTTAGAACCATCACTTTTATGAAAATGATACATTTTTGATTCGCTGTCAAACATTTCACTTACTGCAGGGTCCATGGCAATTACAATTTGTGAGCCTGTTTTATAGCCTGCTGATTCAATTGCTGTCAGCACCGTTTCAATTGCTTCCTGATTGCTTTGAATGTTAGGGGCAAAACCACCC
>MWYX01000020.1 GCA_002050465.1 Chitinophagales bacterium 65-1 | reverse complement strand
TTGTTTTGGGAGAAGGTGGAAAAATGATAAAAGAGCTGGGAACACAGGCAAGAAAAGATATTGAAAAATTTCTTGGAAGAAAGGTATTTTTAGAGTTGTTTGTAAAAGTCAGGCCAAAGTGGAGAGATAATGAATTGCAATTAAAAGAGTACGGATATTAATCGTTTGAACCACGATTTGGGGAGATTAGGAGATTAAAAGGATTTATAAGCAGATTATTTATTGCTTCTTAATTTAAAATTGGATAATGAATTCTTTTGGCAGAATATTTAGAGTAAATATTTTTGGTGAATCGCACGGCGAGTATGTAGGCGTAGTTATTGACGGATGCCCGGTAGGAATACCTTTAATTGTTCAGGACTTTTCAGATGATCTTGAAAGAAGAAAAGCCGGCGCCAAAGGTACAACACCACGTAAAGAAGATGATGCACCTGAAATGGTTAGTGGTGTATTTAATAATAAAACAACAGGTTCTCCCATAACCATTTTATTTAAAAACAGCAATATACGTAGCAGTGATTATGAAAAACAAAGGTCAGTTCCACGGCCCGGCCATGCAGATTTTGTTGCTTCCAAAAAGTTTGATGGCTTTCAGGATTACAGGGGCGGTGGGCATTTCAGCGGACGGCTAACGGTTGCATTAGTTGCAGCGGGAGTTGTGGCGAAAAAAATATTGGACCTCACCCCTGAGTCGGGTAATGCCCTTGCCTTTGGAGAGGGTTTGGGTGAGGTTAAAAGAGGAATAACAATCACATCCCAAATTTTAGAGATAGGAGGAGAAATCGATCTGGATAAAGGATTGCAAAAAGCAATTGATGCAAAAGATTCAATAGGAGGTATAATTGAATGCAGGGTAAATGAATTACCTATTGGTTTAGGAGAACCATTCTTTGATTCGGCAGAATCATTAATAAGTCATGCTGTATTTGCAATACCTGCTGTTAGGGCTATTGAATTTGGGACAGGTTTTTCCGCCGCAAAAATGTTTGGCAGCAGGCATAATGATGCAATTGAAAATGCAACCGGTAAAACTAAAACCAATCATGCAGGTGGCATTGTTGGGGGTTTAACTAATGGAAATGAACTTGTATTCCGGATAGCAATAAAGCCAACCTCTTCCACGCCCCAGGAACAGCGAACCCTAAATATAGAAACCAATAAAGTAGAGTCATTCTCCGTTAAAGGCCGCCATGATCTTTGTATTGCATTAAGAGTGCCTGTAGTGTTGGAATCAGTAACTGCAATTGTTTTGGCTGATCTTCTGTTGCTAAGTAAAAAGATATCACAGCCGTTGTAATTGTCTTATTTTCTTTAATTTTTTAAAGCTTATATCCAATAATTCAAAATCTTTTGCATTGGGTAAACTGTAATGCCACCATTCTGTTTCCAAAAGTTTAAACCCATATTTTTCCATAGTTTGTTTCAAAAGATTCCTGTTGTGTAATATTGTTTGAGGAAGAATAGTAAAAGTTTGATGTGCCGTATCACTAAAATTATCATATCCTGTTCCCATTGGTAATTCTTCTTTTGTTTTTAGATTAATAACCGTCAGGTCAACTGCAACACCGCGGTTGTGTCCACTTCCTTTTTTAGGGTCAGCTACATAGCGATCATCCTTTATTGGATCCCACATTTTTTCTGTAACAGAGTAAGGCCTGTATGCATCGTATACTTTTAATCCAAGTCCAAGTTCATTTAATTCACTTTGTATTCTTTGCAAAGCCCTTGCTGCCGGCAGTCTTATATAAGTAGTTGTAATTGCAGGGTATAGCTTTTTATGCATAAAATTATTAGTGGTTGCATAGCGTATATCAAAACTTATATTTGGTATTAATTGTTTAATATCTGCCATTTGTTTGTTACTATCCTGCTTTATAGTTGAATATAAAGTTTTCACATCTTTTATCACCCATAATCCATATTTGTTTAAATTAGTATCCTGAGCGTATAAAATATTTGCCGGGATAATAATTTTTATAGCAGACAATACCAATAAGTGCAACTGAAATCTTATATTAACAGTCATATTAAGATTGTTTTAATTACCAAGACGTTTTCACAAGATATAAATTTTTCAAAATTATGTTCAGGCTTTTAAGTTTCAGCTTACTTGTATTATTAATTATTTCATGTGAAAGCAAACACCCGGCAACAGAAAAGCAAATTGTTACCATACCTGAAGAAATGGATAAAAAAGTAGTTGAAAATCTTAAGTATGTATTGCAATATGCTTTAGACAATAACGGAAAGATCAATGATTCAATAAGGCTAAGCATTGCTCCTGTTGTTGATTCATTCTATCACAAAAACGAATATGCAAACATCTGGAGTAAAAAACAGCAATGGGTACCTTTAGCCGATTCATTATATACTTTTATCGAAGGTTGCGAAGCTTATGGATTATACCCTTCAGATTATCATTACAAACATCTTGCTTTATTTAAACATATGCTTGCTATCGATTCGTTGGTAAAGACTGATGCTAATGAATGGACGAAAGCAGATCTTATGCTGACTGATGCCTTTATGCAGATATCCAAACATTTAAAGCAAGGAAGATTATTGCCAGACAGTATTTCATTATCCGGTAATTCAGGTATAACAAGCAACTTCTTTATTAAAAACTTAAACACTGTTATTGAAAAAAAGTCAATCACATATTTATTAAATTCACTTGAGCCAAAGCATACCGGCTACACCGAATTGAAAAAAGGAATTAAAAGTTTTACCGATAGCATGGATAGAAAAAAATATACTTACCTTAATTATCCTGATAAAGATTCTGTTTCATTTATTAAAAAGCTGCAAAAACGATTGCAGGAAGGCGAATATTTAGATGCTTCCGTTACGCATACAGATTCTGCAGATGTTGCCGATGCTATAAAAAATTTTCAAAAGCGAAGAGGTATTAAAGCAGACGGGAAGATAACATCATCATTAGTACGAAGTTTAAATAGTACTGATGTGGAGCGGTTTAAAAGGATCGCAATTAATACAGATCGTTACAAACAACTGCCTGAAAACCTGCCGGAGAAATATGTTTGGGTTAATGTGCCAGGATATTATATGAGGGTGATAGATAACGACTCAATAGTATTTGAATCAAAGGTTATTGTAGGAAAGCCTGCTACCCGAACCCCTAAACTAAACAGTGTAATAACAGATATGGTTACCTATCCGCAATGGACGATACCCAACAGTATTATTAAGAACGAGATTCTTCCTGCAATGAAAAAAGACCCGGGGTACCTCGCCCGCAAAGGTTTTCACCTGGTTGATCTAAAAGGCGAAATAATAGATCCATATTCTGTGGATTGGGCCAGGTACACTAAAGGCATTCCTTACAAAATTGTTCAGGGCAGTGGTGATGATAATGCGTTGGGTATATTTAAGTTTAACTTTAATAATCCGTATAGCGTTTATCTTCATGATACTAATCAGCGTTATCTTTTTAAAAAAGCTGACCGGGCATTAAGCCATGGTTGTGTACGTGTACAGGATTGGGAGAAGCTTGCTTTTTTTATAGCAGAAAACGACAGCTTGCATCATAACAGCGATGAACCACTATCTTATAATGCAGATTCTATAAAAACATGGTTAGCTGACAGGGAAAGAAAAAGAATTATTGTAAAAAACCGCATACCGTTATCAATACGTTATTTTACCTGTGAAGGAAAAGACGGAAAAATCATTTTCTATAATGATATATACGGGGAAGATAAAATATTAAGGGAAAAATACTTTGCAGGCAAATAATCATATACAGGTAATATTCTTATGTATAAATTATGATAAACAGTAATTACTGAATGCATAAACTTATCTATTTCATCCTGATCCTTGTATTTATTTTAATTGATACAGAAGTTAATGCGCAGCAGGCTAAGAAACCGAAGAGAAAATTAACCGCTAAAGATTCCAGCATAATTAAATCCCCTGCGCCCTCATCTCCTAAAGAAATAGTTATTAAGTATGGCGTGGCAAGCTTTTATGCTTATAAGTTTAATGGCCGAAAAACTGCAAACGGAAATATTTACAACTCTTTAAAATATACAGCCGCCTGTAATCTACTTCCACTTGGTACATGGGTAAAAGTAACCAATGTTAAAAATGATAAGTCGGTAATTGTGTATATCAATGACAGGCTTCATCCAAAAAATAAAAGACTGGTTGATCTTTCTAAAAGCGCTGCTGAAAAGCTTGGTTTTATTTCAAATGGAATTACCAAGGTGAAAGTAGAGGTATTGGGCAAGCTTCAGCACAAGTCAGTTTTATAATTAAAATATCCATATAAGGCCTATATAATTCACGAAATATTATGTGAGTAAATAATTTCTTGTTTTGAAACTAAGCAGCTATTTTTGCCCGAATAAGATAACTTACTTTTTTATGAAGAAAATAATACTTTCACTTTTTACAATAATATTGTTTGTAAATGCAGTTGCCCAAAAACAAGACTATCGCAAACGATCCGCATTAGGGGTAAATTTTTTTTTAAATGACTTTCAAACAGCTGCAGAGATAAAGAACGATGGATTAGGCAGTGTTATCAGGGAAAAAAACCTCCTTAGATTCAAGCGAATGAATCCCGGGTTAGCTATCAGTTATTTAAAGGGGCTTACCAATCATGTTGATTTTTCAGGAACATTGGGAGGGTCTTTTGTTGATTATCCTATCCCCGATTTACCGTTGTCAGCAAATAAGAATTTTTTATTGGAAGCCACTGCTAGTGTAAATGTGAAGCTATTAAGCGATAATTACTGGTTTGTACCATTTGCAGATGTTGGAATTGGAGCCAGTAAATATAAATCCCATTATGCAGCTTTTATGCCCGTGGGTGTTGGCGTACAGATAAATTTATTTCAGGAGGCATTTATTATTATTAACTCTCAATATAGAATACCCGTTACCGATCTGGCTGCATCACATTTATATCACAGCATAGGTATTGCAGGTAATATAGGTAAAGAGAGGGTAACCACTCCGAAAGAAGTTATTTTGCCCGTTGTGGCACCGCTGCAAGACAGGGATACTGACGGGATAGTTGATAGCCTTGATGCATGCCCTGATCAGGCTGGCTCTGCATCATTGAATGGTTGCCCGGACCGTGACAATGATAATATTGCCGATAAAGACGATAGTTGCCCTGATGTAGCGGGACTGGCAAAGTATAAAGGCTGCCCTATACCAGATACTGACAACGATGGTATTAATGATGAAGAAGATAAATGTCCGGCTGTTGCAGGTGTGGCAAGATACCAGGGTTGCCCTATACCGGATACTGATAAGGATGGCGTAAGCGATGAAGAAGATAAATGTCCTAATGAAGCAGGCCCTGCATCTAACTTTGGATGTCCGGAAATTGCTGCTGAAGTAATTGATAAGGTAAACCTTGCTGCAAAAAATATTTTCTTTGCAACGGGAAGCTCTAAATTACTGGCTAAATCAAATTCATCTTTAAATAATGTAGTAAAAATATTGCAGGATAACCCCAGCTATAAAGTAGATATAGAAGGCCATACCGATACCACCGGGACTGCTGAAAAAAATCAATTACTGTCACAGGACCGTGCAAATGCCGTAAAAACTTATTTAATAAGTAAAGGAATTGATGAGAGCCGTATTTCATCAGAAGGCTTTGGATCATACAGGCCAATTGCAACTAATAAAACTGCGGCAGGTAAAGCAAAAAACAGAAGAGTAGAAATGAAGCTTAGGAATTATTGATATTACAAAATCGTTTATAACATATTTAGGCCTTTGCGATGCAGGGGGCTTTTATTTGCTTAAAGATGAATTAGGAAAGCGTTTCAATATATCTAAAAGGGATAACCAATAGCGAGATTAAACACAATGTTTTGTCTTCGCCACATGGCGCTTTTAAAATTAATTTCCTGCAATGCGGTTGGGGGAGGAGTATACCAGGGCTTTCTTAAGGGGAAGGCAACATCAAAGCGCAGCAACAGTATCTGAAGGTCAAAGCGTAAACCAATACCTGCATCAACAGCAAGCTGTTTTAAAAAGTCTTTACTAAACTCTGCGCCGGGCTTTAAGGGATTTTTATTTTTAAGCCAGATATTTCCTGCTTCTGCAAATATTGCACCTTCTAATATTCCTGTAATTTTTTGCCTTAACTCTGTATTAATCTCCAGCTTTATATCTCCTGACTGATCAGGATAAAAATCAGTGCTGTCAGCATTTGGAGCAATATATGTTCCCGGACCCACTGTCCGGCTTCTAAAGCCACGTAAACTGTTGGTTCCACCTATAAAAAATTGTTTTATGTATGGTAATTCATAAGAATTTCCATGTGGGTATCCAAAACCAACATCTATCCGGTTAGCCCAGATGGTTTTTAGCCCAAGCCGCATATAATGCCGAACATCAGCTTCTGCTTTTATATATTGAGAATAAGGTGTGCCAAAGAATTTAATAGTATCACCTTTTTTAAGATCCGGGTTGGTTATAAGGCCTGCCAGATTTCCTGAAAGATCTAAATTGGTAAGTACAAACCAACCTTTGCCATCAGGATCATCAATGATAGCATCATAAGTATAAGTGGCATTAGAGCCAATGATAAATTGTTTTTCAATAGCCTTTCTTAAAGTAAAATCCCGTTTAGCACTATCTGTATACCGCTGCGTAACATTAATTGGTTGTACATAGTTTACCGAGATGGGATTGTATCTGTATTCCATCCTGATATTAGGTTTCCATGTATAACCAAGATCTGCCCTAAAAGAGTTTAAGGTATAAAGCTTTGTGCGGTTCAGGAGGTCGTAGCCAATTCTGGCATACGATTTTGGTACATACGCCCCTTTTGTATTGAATACAAAAAAAGGTATTATAAACTTGGGAACGGTAATGGATATTTCGCCTCCCAATTTATTTGTATTAAAGCCCTTTTGCCTTCCGCTGAATTGCACTTCAGAACCAGCATAGGCATTGATCGAAAATAATTCTGCTCCTCTTAAAAAGTTTTTATGTTTCCAGCTAAACGTAATTATCGACCCTGCATTATTATTTGATTTGGTATTGCCTGAAATTTCTGCACGCAATGTTTTTTTAGGGAGCGGTGTTAAATAATAAAAAGTATTTAAAGCATCAGTATAGGGGTCAACTTCAAAACGGTTCTTTACAAATTTGTAAACACCTAAGTTTATGAGCCTGTTGAGTGCAAGATTGTGATCTTTTCTGTTGTATAGTTCATTAGGTTTAAACTGCATCACATGCTCAAATAAATTTGGCTTAAACATTTTTTCCCTGTCAATAACGTAGTATCCTTTATAAAATTCCTCAAATTCATGCGATGTATCAATAGCTGCAGTGCTTAGCGTATAATTGGAATAAACATAGATCTCATTAATAGTGTAAGGCTTCCTTGCTGCCAATGGGGTATTGCTTTTTATATTTACATATAGATTAACCATATTATTCCCAATAGTACTGTCAGCATCTACTAAAATATAATCAGGACTGAAAAAATAATAACCTGTTTCCTTTAAACCTGCATCTATTCTAAGCCTTTCTGCCTTTATAAGATCAAGATTAAAGGGTACGCCGGTTTTTATCAGGGTTTTAGATGCTGTATTTTTTATTGCCATTCCTAGCTGGCTTGCTGTATCCTGTGGAAAAAAAAGATCTTTTATCGTATAAAGCGGTCCGGCCTGTACTGTGTATGTTGCATGTGCTTTTTTATTTTTTACAGTTGTATCACCGGTTGCGTTTGCATGAAAATATCCTTTGTTCTCAAGATTATTTTTTAAAACCTTTGCATTGTTTTCAAGATTAACATCACTTAATAAAACGGGAGGCTCTCCGAATTTTCTTAAGAATTTTCTTATAAAACCTTTTTTATTAGGATCGCCTGCCATATTAAAAAACCTAAGTTTAAGCCGCATTCCTAATAATTTGCTGTTAGGCTTTGGGCGGGTTAATTTGGTTAGATCTTCTTTCAGGGTTTTTTTCATTTTAGCAGGCATATCCTTGTCAGTTATTTTTACTGAGGCACCGGTATATAAAGCATCTCCGGGAGGCAAATGCCGTGTATTGCTGCATGAAACAAAAAATATGGTAAGGATAAAAAATATAAATTTTGAAACAGTTTCCATTAAATTTCTTTTACTTGGCACGTGTATCCGGTTTAGCAGGTTCAGGTATATTTGTTTTTTCAGAAACAGGTGTGGTTACCGGTGGCTTAGCTGAACTTTTTCTTTTTGACCTTTGCAGCAATTCTCTAAAACGATCATAATTTACATTAATAATAAATCCTAAACCGGTTTCAACAATATAACCCTCAATTACACCTTCATATTCATTTTTTCTGTAAGCTCTTAAAACATACCTGCCATCCCTGCTTAATTTATAATCTACGGCAACATTGCCTGCTATATGATTATTTGATCTTCCCTGGACAGGTTTTGGTCCTTCCAGCTCAAAGTTGCTGCCAACACTAATGGTTAGCCGGTCGCCAAGCAATTGCTTTGTAAGCCCTACAGTAAAATCTGTTCTGCTCCGCTTTTCACCGGTGGTATAATCAGCTGCAGTTACCAAGTCAAAGTTAATATCCACGCCTGCCACCAGTCCGCCGGCTAAATTGTTTAATTGTTCTGAAAGAAGTTTACTTACACTTTGCCTTGCAAATTCACCGGCATCCAGGCCACCATTACTGTTATCAAAAGGGTTTTCATTTACAAAACGATTAAGCAGTAACAGAGCAAATACCTGTTTATTTATTTCCCCCGGCTCTTCCCTTATTTGTAATAATTTGTTTTGTACTACCTCAATAATACTTCTATCTACTATGTAGTTTCTATCTTCCGGCAGCCTGATATCAAATATTATTGAAGGTTTTAAAAGTTCGCCTCTTAAAGTAAGCCACACTTCAAATGGTAATCTTTGGCGATATGTATTTTTTAATGCATTATCTCCACTCAACTGATTCTGTACCAGATCAATTGGCGATGCATTGGCAATATACACTCCAGATACATTAATGTCAGCATTGGTTGGCTCGCCTGTCCACAAAATCCTGCTTCCTTTCTGTATTTCAAACTTTCTTTTCAGGAAATTAAAGGATATTTCATATGAACCTTCATCCAACTCATAAGAGCCAACCAGTGTTACTTTACCACTGGGATCAATACCTGCATTTAACAGTCCTTCCCCTTTCATATTGATAAAATCTCCGTTACCCTCATCAACTATTAAATTAAATTCAGCATTTCTATCAATAGTTATATTGGTGGAAATATCAAAACCAACCAGGCGGGAAACATTTAAAGAATCATACGGCAACAGAAATAATGAATCTTCAGGCATTGCATCCATATCTACAAATCTTACTATTCCCTCCCGTTCCACTACACCCGGTTGTGCCTGTGGTAACACAACTGTAAATATAGTTTTGTCATTTACGGTTAGTGATCCATCAACTACCGGCTGATGATTGGTGCCCCTGATATTTATCGCTGTTGAAAGAACCATTTTACCATAAAAGATCTTGTTATCTTTTTTGGTGGTATTTAATACCTGGAAATTATCAGCATTTACCTTTAGATCAAATGCATAATTTGTAAAATCAGCTGTATTTACCCGCCCATCAACAATCAATTCATTATCCGCAGAGTCTTTTACTATGAAACTATCAAAAGCAAATCCATTATTATCTATGGTAAGATTTTCATTGTTAATTCTAAAGTAGCTGCCAAGTGCTGATAGGGTAAATGCAGTATTATCAAAATTAATTTTACCAAGCAAATCAGGGTCTTCTAATGTTCCTTTTAAGGAAATGTTGCCACTAAGGCTGCCAGTGGCATTGCGTATAGCTCCAAGCGAAGCACCCTCCAATGATGCCAGTTGAAGTTTAATTATATCTACATTAAAATCAAAGCTGCTTTTATTGTTTGGCCTTACATAATAAACACCTGATGCATTCAGATCATTTCCTCTGCCGGTAAGCACAATATTTGCATTATAAACATTTGCAGTTGTATTACTTACTCTGGCGGTAACATTTCCCAGCGTATCTTTATAAATACTCAGGTCATTTATTGTAAGATCACTTGTGAAGGTTGGCTGCACCTTATAATTTTTAACCAGTATATTTCCATTTACATCACCATTTACAAGCAATGAATCTGACTGAACAAATGCTGCAAGCGTTGCAATTTTGAAATTTTTAAAATCAATACTAAGTGGCCTGTTAGTGCCGCTGCCGATACTATTTAGGCTTAATTGCTGCTCACCTTTATTAAGCACGAACTGGTTGGCAACTAAATCTCCATTTAAAAGTTGAATACTGTTATTTGCATTTACTGACCAAGGCTCATAATTCAGCATCAAACTGTCAGGCTTTAACTGGAAAGTATAATTGTCCAATGAAGGTTGGCTCAGTATGCCGGAGAACATATATTTATTCTTTGCTCTTGCATCTTTTATACCTAATGAGAAATTGATCAGGTTATTTGAAATGGTTCCATTAAGATTGGTTGCATATACTACAAATGTTCCACTCTTTAGCTGAGAAAATGAGGAACTATATTCAATCTGGTTATTCCGTGTTATGGCATTTAATTTTAAATCGTTTATTTGATTAGTTCCGTAAATAAGAACAGGGGCATCAGCTGTGATATTCATGCCATTTTGTGTAGAGAAATTAGCTGTTAAATTTATAGAGTCGAGCCTTTTAAGTTCCGGAAGAAATGCCTTTAATGCAGGATTATCAACAGCTTTTGCAGTAATAGTAAAATCATAGGGCGCTACACTTTTAGTATTTTTAATACCTGTAAGCGAAAAATATGGATCTATTGACTGTTGAATAATATCTGCGAGTTGCGTAAGCTTATAATTCCCTTTTATTTCTGCAACCATAAAAGGGCTTTGTATGCGAATTAAATGCTGATTGTTGGAATTATCTGCAAATAATCTTACCGAATCCAGTTGTGTTCTCTCACCATTATTTACCAAGACAGAGTTGGTTATTAAAAGATTTCCATTAAGATTATCAGGGTCAAGGCTGGTAAGATCACCTTCTATTTTACCATGATAAAAAACTGCCTGTGGAGTAAGGTTCAATGCCTGTGTTTTAATACTGTCAATATCTGCAGTAAATCTTAGTGAGGGATATTGCCCGTTAAACACACCATTTGCAACCAAGCTAAGATCGATATTAGGATCTCTAACGGTTGCATTAATAGTATATGCACCTCTTGAAATTCCACCATCGAATCTGATATTTTTATAAGTGTATTTATTAAATCCCAGGGAATTTATAACCCCACTTGCTTTTGCATTGGCTGTATTTGGCTCAAAGCCGGAGCCTTTTACTTTGAAATTAGCTGATAATATTCCATACGTTGCTTTGTCTTTCATTATAGTGCCAAGGTCAATGCGGCTGGCATTAATTGCATAATCATATTTAGCAAGTTTAGGATTTGAATAATTTACTAAACTGCCCTTTAATGTTGCTGAACCAAGACTTGTACTTATTGTAATGTCAGACACCAGGTCATTCATGCTGGTTTTTATTTTTCCCTTTGCAGAAATAGATTCAGGTAATGTAAAAGCAGTAGGAACCGATTCTTTAGGGATAAGAGATAAAATGTCTTTTCTTCCGGTATTTAAATATTTAATGTCAAGGTCGGCAACAAATTTTTTAGGATCAGGCAAACCTTTTATTTTTCCGGAAACGAAAAATGTTGTATTAGTTAAACCTTTAAATCTAAGGTCGTTAAATTGCATATTATTAAGCGGGCCAAACACTTTACCATTAAGCTGCCAGATCTGGTTAGCGTTTGCAAATGCAGGCAAAGTGCGAAGCATTGGTGCAAATGTTAATATATCTTTTACCTGAACGCTGCTGCTTTCGATATTAAGATCTAAAATAAGAGAAGCAGGATTTTGCACCAGTTTTTCAAGTGAAGGATATGTGATGGCAAAGTCTCTTCTTAGTATTGTACCCGGAGTTTTTATATAAACATTTTTAAGTGATGTCTCCTTATCTGTAAATAAAAAATCAGCATTAAATTCGTTTAAAACAAAACCACTTTTTTCTTTTAGGCTCGCATTTTTAAAACTTGCCATTGTGGTATCAAGATTGTATAAAAGATTTGAGGCAGTAAGATTTATATTTTTAAAATCCATGTGACCATAATCCATCCCATAGTTTACAACAGGCATTGCCGTGTTATTAAGTCTGAAGCTGCTTTGCACTATATTAATCTCGTTAGCTGACATTGAAAAAAATGACAGCACTTCTTTTGCCTGCTGGTGCACAGTAGTTACCGGTACCTTTTTTCTTGGTCCCATTTGAATGGCAACATCTGAGCTATCAAGCGAAATATCTTTAAAAGCAAATTTTAGTGATTTTATATCCAGGGTATCAGGATGTGCAACCAGCTTATTTAGTTTTAAATACGTAGTAATGTTGGTAGGGGCACTTTTATAATCTACATCAATATCTTTTAAAAATATTTCTGAGTTTTTTATTTTGAAATAATTCTCAGGCTTTAAAATGGCTTCGGCTATTGCGCTATCTATTTTAGGCTTTAAAGGTTCATTTTGATAATAATGTCCCTTAAGTCCGGTGAGTGTAAAGGTTGGTATATCGAAATAAAGATGTGCGGGATCAAACTTTTTTATTGGTGCATCCAAATGGGTAATAAACATATTCATGTCATCTCCCGTAATAACATCCTGGTAAATTATTCTTGCATTATTAATAACAATATTATCAAGATTCATTTTTAACGTAGATGAATCGTGTATAAGCGAAGTGTCCTTTTGATTGCTCATGAATGCATCTACAATAAACTGGAAATTAAAAACGGTATCCTGGTTTACCCGTTTAATTTTTGCAGTGATATTTTCCAGATATATTTCTTTTATCTGCACTTCGTTGGTAAGCAGTTGAAGCATATTAAGATCAACCTTTAACATTCCGCCTGATATGAGGGTATCTTTAGTCTGGTCTTCTATATAAACATTTTTTAGTATTACAGAATTCGGAAAGTTAATATCCAGTTTACCGATTTCAACTTCTGTCTTTAATTTTTTCTGAAGAAAGTTCTCAACTTTATTTCTTACAAAATTCTGTCCCGGGGGAGTTTGCACAAATATGAATACAAGAAGGAAAAGTAATATAACAGAAACAAGTATGTATGAAAGTACATTAGCAATCTTAGCCGCTACAGACCTCTTTTTTTTAGGTAAGGATTTGTCTTCTGATTGCATATATTGGGGGAACTGCCTTTAAGTCTTCAAATTTAACTCGAAAGTTGCATAAAAATCAGATATCTATAAATTAGCTTTATCGGCAGTAATAGAGATAGATTTTATAGTGGCATTAGATATTTAACGAGAAAAGTTCAACCCCGCTTCCTTTGCCTTTTAATTCTACAGGGCCAAGGTTTTCGCTTTGCCAATCTTCCAGGTCAATATTTTCAATAAACTCCTTTGATACGATTAAATTATGATTAAGTTCATTGGTGGCACTTCGTATACGTGCGGTAGTATTCATAGTGTCACCGGTCATGGCCAGGTCTTTTTTAATTACGCCAATTTCCCCCACGGTTACATCCCCCAAATGTATACCCACTCTAAATTCGGGCACTATACCATATGCCCGCCGAAAATGTGCACTCTTTCTTTGAATATTTCTTCTTGCTAAAATAACTGCATCCATGCATCGTCGGGTATTTTTTTTATCAAACAGCCACGATGATACGGCTTCATCTCCCACGTATTGATAAATTCTCCCTTCATATTCAATTATGGCAGAAGAAACCTGGTAAATAAAATCACGTATAAATTTAAAATATAATTGGTGCCCAAGTTTTTCAGCGATAGGTGTTGAGTCCTTAAGATCCATAAACATAATTATCCGCTTTTCTATTTTGGGCTGTGTGTATTTGCCCAAAAAAATATCCATAAATACCCCGGGAGAATACCTTTCATTTATTAAAAGAAACAGCTGTGTTATAAAAAAGATAACGATCCAATAAACAACTTTTTGTAACAACCAGTTTTTATGAAGGGCATACACTAATATATTATGAAGGGCTAAACCCGGAGACTGGCCGGAAACAAGTGTAAAACTTACAAATTGAATAATAAAGCTTATAACCAAAGCGCTTCCTAAAAGTATAGCGCTTTTTAAAACAAAAAGGAGCCAAAGCGGGTAATGACTTAAAAGCTTTTTTAGCTTGTAAACAAAAAGATATCCCATAATTACACTAAGTGAAAACATGATGATTTCCCTCATCCACAAATTATGTTCACGATTTACCTTTTCAAGTGCCTGGTTATTTAGCAGCACTAATATCCAGTCACTCAATGTCCAGAAAAATGCAATGAACAAAACAGATTTTATCCTGTATTTGGTGATGTTGGATATTCTAAACCATCTATGTTTAAAAAGTATCATGTTTTGTTTTTCAGGTAATTATAAATAGCTTGTTGTGCATTATTTTTCGGTAAAATATTCTCCGGCTTTTTTTGTTCCAGGTTCGATAAAAGCACAACTGCATTATCATTATCCTTCCACTGTAATTCAAAATAATCAATCAGCTCTTTTTTGCAGGCAGGTGTTTTAATGGAAACGCAAACTTCTATACGGTGATATAAGTTCCTGTTCATCAGATCTGCAGAACCCATGATGACTTCAGCATTTTCGCCGGCTCCAAAGATCATAAGGCGGGTATGCTCAAGGTAGCGATCAACCAATCTTTTTAATGTAATATTCTCACTAATACCTGGTAAACCCGGCATCAGGCAGCAAACACTTCTTATAATTAGATTAACTTTTACGCCAGCCTGACTGGCCTTATAAAGCAGGCTTATAAAATAAGGCTCTTCCAGGTTATTTACCTTAATACGTATCATAGCCTCCACACCCTGCTTAGCTCTTTCAATTTCATTATCAATTAGTTTTTCCAGTCTTGGATTCATATTAAATTGAGAGACCAGTAATTTATCAAATCTTAATTTATTATTCTCAGGTGTTTTATCCTTTTTCTGTAAAAATTTAAATAATAATACCATTTCCTTTACTATAGATGGATCTGTGGTCATCAATACATGGTCAGTATAAAACTGTGCGGTTATTTCATTAAAATTTCCTGTACTTAATATAGCATAGGAAACATCCTCCAAACCTTTCCGTTTTTTAACCAGTGCGATTTTAGAATGCACTTTTATATCCGGGATACTATATATTATTTTTACGCCGGCATCCTTCATAACCCTGCTCCATCTTATATTATTAGCTTCATCAAACCTTGCCTTTAGCTCAATAAATGCAGTTACATTTTTGCCATTTTTTGCAGCGCTTATCAATGCGTTTACAATATGGCTTTCTGCTGCCACCCGGTAGAGCGTAATGTAAATGTCAGTTACTTCCATATCTACCGCTGCCTGGTTAAAAAATGAAAGCACGGGGTTATAAGATTGATAGGGTATATGCAGCAAAACATCCTGCTTATTTAAAACATTAAAAATATCGCCGCTGTCCATAACATTTAAAGAGGAGAGAGGCTTAAGCTTTTGGTAACAAAGATTTTTATTGAAAGATGGGAATTTGGCCAGGTCGCTTAAGTGATGATAACGGCCTCCGGCAAACATATCTTCATATTTTACACCAAAGGCAGAAGCAAGAAATAACTGGAGATTGCGAGGCATACCATTTTGATACAGGAAACGTGACGGTGGTCCATAATCTCTTTTTTTAAGTTGCTTTTCAATTTTATTTAAGAGATTTCCGCTGTATTCATCCACGAGGTGTAGCTCCGCATCACGGTTAAATTTAATGCTGTAGACACCAATAATTTCCAGGCCCGGGAAAAGTGATACAAGATTTTCTCTTACAATATCATCAATAAAAATTACATGCTCTAATCCATCAAGAGGAGTAAGCGCAAAAAATCTTTTTAATTTATTGGAAGGAATATTAATAACGGCCTGTTTTAAAAGTCCCTGGTTATTTTCTTTTAATGAAACAACAAAATAAAGCTGGTTGTTTTCAGGCATAAAAGTATGGGTACTGTTTCCATCTAAAAATATGGGCTGGATAAAAGACAGAACATGTGCTAAAAATATTTCTTTAGTTTCCGGAATATGCTCCTGTTTTATTTCACTGTTATAATAGAATATAATACCATTCTCTTTTAGCTCCGGAATAATTTCTTTCAATAAAACTGATCCGAAAATTTCAAGCTGGCGGTTAATCTCATTTTGTATTTTTTCAGGAATATCTTCTGTTGTAGCCAGACTTACCTGCATTCTCGTTTTCCTGTCTAGTTTTGAAAGTGCTATTACTGAAGGATAGCGTACCCTGAAAAACTCATCAAGATTAGATGAAAAAATAGATAGGAATTTTAAGCGCTCATATAGCGGGACTTCTTTATCGGCAGCCTCCTGTAAAACCCTGAAATTAAACCCTAACCAGCTAAGGTCTCTGTTGTAAAACATAGTACCTCATTTTTATAAAGGTGATCCTGATCCCTGGATTATTGTATTAGACGGAGGCGTTGCATTATAAATAGACACTGCTATTACAAAAGCAATTACAGATATAACTATACCAATCATAAAAACATTATAAGCCAACCTGATCAGCCGATATTTTCTGCCTAAAATAACGCCCAGATAATAAATATCTTTTACCAAAGAACCATATAAATAATCAGTATCCACCATCATCTTTCTCATTGCTGTATCATATTCCTGGTAAGTGGCTTTATGAAAATTACCAAAAAATAAAAGATTGGTTTTTTTGGCTTCAATATCCTCCGGTGTGAATTTTCCTTCACTTAATTTAGGGCGTGTTGCTAAAATTGAAAGCACAATTGTAATTACTGCCGATGCTAAAAAAATAAGAGTTGGTATTTTAAGATAGGTCTCTTCCTGCAATTTTCTTGCAAGCACACCTAATACCACTGAGATGATAATTGCATTGACAGAGATAAGAATATTGGCTTTACTATCTGCCATTTCACTTAACTGTAAATGATTTTGAGAAGTAAGCCTGAGCATAGTCTGGATGCCTTTAGATACCAAACCAGACTTATCTTTGTCCATATCAGAAAGCTTATAGCTTTCAGGGCCTCTATCCTTTTGCTTCACCTGGTCCTTATCATTATCCTTTTTCGATTCCCAATTTTCAATTTTACTTTTTAGTTTTTTCATATTTAATTCTTTAGTTACTGACAGCAAATCTTTGCAATAAGTTGTATAAAACTCATGATGCTCAAGCATTTTAAGTGTGCACCTGCTGAATTCGAGCCTGTCAACAGGGCCATTTTTTAATTCATTCTCCTGCCGAACACGTTTATTGGTGGTCTTGAATTCTTTAGTACCTAAATTGTATGTATCGCCATCACAAATAATTTGTTGCAAAAGATTAGCGGGATTCCGTGGGGCCTTTGTCGTCATTATGCATCCTTCAATTTCATTTATTAATTCCAGATCATTAGTATGGTCCAGCATAAACTTCCTCATTACTTCTGCACTCATTTGTTCATGCTTTACAGGCTCTGTAAATAAAAAACCTGTATCATGAAACCATGCTGCTGTATAAAGAATAAGCATTTCTTTTTCATTAACATGATAGTGCCCGGCAATTTCCTTTGTTCTGTCCACAACATTTTGAGTATGCTTAAGGTTGTGGAACACAAGAGACTTATCCTGTAATTTTTCAAACAGACCAGTAACGTAATTCTCTATTTTTTTATATAGGTTATTATCCATGTTAAAATGTAAGACGGAATTTAGTACCGAGTGAAAAGTTAAGTAATTTATCTTCTTCAGATACACCAACCGTAGCAGAAACTATAACAATATTAAATGGAGAATAATACAATCCTCCCCCAAATGAATTATGCCATTTCTTTGATTTTACATCTTTCAACCATACTTTGCCAACATCAAAAAACCCTATTAACCCAATATCACCGGGTAAATAATATAATTCGGATTTTATTAATTTAACCCTTCCTTCGGCACTTGCATAAAACATTGATGAGCCTGAAAACCTGTCTTTTCTATATCCTCTTACATAATTATTTGCGCCTATTGTTAACGCCTGGAAATATTCAAAATTCTTAGTGAAAATATGACCTCCTCCAACTCTTATAATTCCCACAAGTTTTCTCTCGGGGCTCAGGCTGGCATATACCGTCATATCAGACATAACCCGGGTTAAGTTTTTGCTTTTATTATTAAGCCCGTACATTGAACTTAATTCAGTATACCATGTAATGCCACGGGTAGGTAAAACTTCGCTGTTTACATAATCAACATCTATCTTAAGCTTTCCGCCCAAATAATCTTTTACGCCAAATACACCGGCAGAGTCAGATCCGATAAGTATTGGGTTGGCAAGGATACGTGTTTTATTATCTTCAAACTTATTCCAGTAATGATAATAAGAGGGGCCAATACTCACTCCGAGGATATCATTAAATCTTTTGCGCAGCAGCAGGTCAGCCTGTACATATTTATACCTTACACGATAAAACTCCCTTGGTAGTGAAGCATCTCTTTTGGTTGAATTGCCTAGTCCGAAAAAATTATTTAAGGTTGGGTTTACAATTTCTGCATTGAATAAAATATCATTTTTTAATAAAATAGAATTAAATATGCCCTGATATTTTATCTGGTATGCCTTAAAATTAAAGGCATATAACGTTGATAATTTCTGAAAAGTAGAGTATGGCTCTTTTCTAAACGCATGAGTTTTTGCAGAGAAACCAAAGCCCATCAGTAATTTATCTTCAGGGTTATAGCCTATATTAAGTTGCGGAAAACGATATACATTATAACTATATCCATATGGCTTATATTCATTCACCTGCGGATTGGAAGAAAATTCTACATCAGTTTTATGTTTGTTGATGATGTGATTTCTCTCCAGCTTCAGACTGGTATCACTCGTGGTAATATCATAAACATAATTGCGTTTATTCCCTTTAATATCAAAAGTGTCGTTACCCTTACCCCCTACCATTCTTATTATTATTTTAGATTGTACCTTTTCATCAATTTCAAATTTGTCATTTCCATTAAGGCCAAAAAGCCGGAGCTCCTTTGTTTTAGCCGGATCAAATGTTCGCTGATACATAATTCCAGTGGAATCACTACTTGGCTTTTTCTTGTAAACTGTTACCTGTAAACCACTATCAACATTTTGTACTTTAAAATATTCCTGCTGGTTACTGCCTGTTATATTTACACGCCTGGTTAAATAATTATAATAATGAATGCCTTCTTTCATCAATACATCTCTTCTCGTTTTTAGTTTATCGCTTATAGTTACTCCATCTATTGCATAGACTTCAGACGGTAATTTTTTTACTGATGAATCAATAACCTTGTCAGAAAGCTGTTGTTGAAAGGTATTAATTACATTTTTCCAGTCATTTTCAGTTAACAGGTTCATGAATATTCTATCCTGGTTTCTTGCTTCCCAGTTTAGCCATTTTATACTATAAAAACTTTTTTTAAATCCCTGCAAATACTTTAGTTGATTTTTTGAAAGGTATCTCAATAGTAAGCCGTCAGAATTAAAAAATGCCTGGTCTCTGTCCCGTGGTACTGGATAATATAGCTTTCCTTTTCCGGTGTCTCTGGTACCCCACTTCCACTGATCAAAATGCCTGTCCCAATCACCAATCACATTATCAAGAAGCCGGGATCTTAGGTATGCATGCTGATCTACATGGTCGTCATGATCGTCATACAATTTATTAATGATTTTTGCGGTGCTTTTTGTGTCTGAACCATCCGGTGTAGGATCTCTTTCCTCAAGAAGAACAACACTATTTCTAAACATGGTGCGGTAAATACCCAATGCAGGATCGTCAGGAACAAAAAAGAATTCGGGATGTGTAGTAAGTACATCCGTTGCTTTTGCCAAACCGGGTATTACAAGTGGAGCATAGGGATGACTGGCAGATATCATATCCTGTACAATATCCTGTGCAAGGGTACCTCTCAGATTTTCGGGGATTGCTCTTTCAGGATCTTTTTCCACTGAACGTAGTGTCCATTCTTTTCCTGTTCTATCTTTTAACCGCAATGATTTCGTTTGCTTGCCTCCTCCCAGACTTTCTATGGTAAACCCTCCCTTTTCTCTTTTGATATTAAATACCTTAAGCTGAATCGGAACACTCCATTCCTTACGGTAATTATCTCCAAGGAATCTTTTTTTAAAGCCAGTAGGATATTTGTATTTATCACTTGCAGAAATTATTACACTGTCTTTAAAAGCTACTTCCACTTCCCGTAAAGTATCTTCGGGCTTAGGAGGTAATCCTGTAAAATTAAAAAGATCAGTGGAATAAGCATTTTTTACCCCCGATGTATCAACGGTGAAAAAAGATACTTTTACGTTTTTATTTTTTGATATGTCTAATGTAGCAAAACCATTTTCGTCAGTTGCAAACATTGACCTTCTGCTTTTGGAAACCCTGTTTGATTTTGTTGCAGAACCGCTTACGATGTAATAACGTGAAGAATCTTTTATCAGTTGCAAGGTATGTTCATGGCCTGCAACATGAATTACATTTTCATGCCCTTTTAGTACACCATGTATTTGGTTTACCATATCAACATAAGCGGGATGACTAAGATCATTTGTTGTTCCAAAAATACCTCTTGTAATGGGATAGATAGATCCGATCCCGGGTAGCGGGATGTATGCCTTTGGAAATACATCAGTAAGCGGAAAAAGATGTTGTTTCCATGTATAATACCCACCATGGATTCCGTAACTTTTAAAAGGGTGGTGTACCGCAACTATTACCAACTTTTTGGAATTTCTTGAAAGCAGGTCATCAAGCTGTGTTAGTACTTCCGCTTTGGTTTTGTACGGGCAATCAGATTCAATTCCCGGTTTATCAAATGGATGAAGCCACCACTGGGTATCCATTAATATTAATGTAATATCTTCATTAACCTTAACTTCTACTGGTCCTGGGCAACCATCTTTTGGGAAAAAGTTTATGTTTTTGTCTCCAAGAATTTCTATATAATACTGTTCTCTTTGTATTGTTTCCCACCCATGTGGCCCGGTATTGTTCCAATCATGATTGCCGGGAATAAAATACACTTTTGCATCTGTACCCTTTGCTATTGCTATCTGCGAATCAAGGGGGGCTTTTGCAAAGTTATAATCGGGTACGGCATCGTCTGGTAAACCGGTTTTATATAAATTATCTCCAAGATAAATTATGGTAGTTTTTTTATCCAGTATTTGTGAGCTTCTTACACCCGAAACCACGGGATGCCTTCCATTTTTAAGTTCACCTGCGTCACCAATTAAAATAATTCTTGCCTGTATTGAATCGAGGCTTACTGATTGTGCTGTGGTATTTAAATTTAAAAATGTTATGGAAAATATAGTAGAAATAAAAACTTTTTTCATCAACCTTTCTTTTTGGCTTTAAAAATTAAAATATTGGCATTACCGGATTCTGCGGCTTCGTTGGAAATGAGTAAGTCTCCGGAAGGTGTAAAAGTAATTCCTTCGGGCTGTTTGAAAATCTTGGGGTCCAAAGGATATATTTCTTTAACATTCCCTTCTCGATCTGCAATTACTAATAATTTATTAATTGAGGAAACTATGTATAGTTCATTGCTAACAGGGTTAATTGCAGCTGCCGAAGGCTTAAAGTGAAGTTTTTTATCCCCTCTTTTTTCTGCAATTTGAGCAACGTCTAATGAAAATAAACCTGGATTATATGATAAAGAATCAGGTGTATATCCCCACGCCGTTACTACTTTCTTTTTATCATCTTCACATTCTTTGCAAATTAAAACCAATCCTAAAGAATCATCATAATACAAACTTTCAAATTCATTTGTTTTTTTGCCGGCGCCGGCAAGATCACTTTTATTCTTAATAATTGAATCACCCTTAAATTTTAATGTTTCAATATCTCCATTGCTTACTAACACATAAAAAATACTGTCATGCATAACAACATCTTCAAAATCACGACCTTTCTCAAACTTCCAATTTTTTATTGTACCACTTCCATTTAAATATATTTTAAAAAATATCCCCTCCTCATCAATTATTGCAAATACGCTGCTGTCCTTAGGATAATAAGCAATACCGGAGATCTCTTTTAAACCGTCTGGTAAACTAAATACTTCAGGTTTATTAAGATCATATTGGGAAGGCGTTGGAAGTGGTTTAGATTTTTTTTGAATATCACAACTTTGATATCCGATTAAAATAAAAATAAGAATAATCGCTAGATGATTTTTTTTGATAAGCATATATAAAAATAATGGATTTCAGTTACAATTTATTTTTCAGATTTGCAATTTATTTTCAGAGGGATCTAATTTATAAGTGGTATGCCTACCTTAGCTTAAATTTAGAGAATGAGAGAACTTTCTTTGGTAATTACTGTTATTAATGAAGAAGACAATATTCAACCCCTTATTAATGAGATACGGAAAGCCCTGGATGGAATGGATTACGAAGTAATATTTGTAGATGACGGGTCTACAGATGCAACAAAAAAAAGGATAAAAGAATTTATTGATGATCGATTAACATTAGTAGAGCTTAAAAAAAATTATGGGCAAAGTACAGCCATGTCGGCCGGTATTGATCATTCGCAGGGAAAATATATTGCACTGTTAGATGGTGATCTTCAGAATGATCCTTCTGATATTCCCTTTATGCTCCACCTTTTAAAAAAAGAAGATTGGGATGTGGTAGCAGGAAACAGAAAGAACAGGAAAGATGGAATTTTTTTTAGAAAGATACCAAGTAATATCGCAAATTATTTCATCAGGCGATGGACTAAAGTGTACATTAAGGATTATGGATGCACATTAAAAATATTTAAAAGAGAAATTGCTGAAGATCTTGGTTTATATGGAGAGCTGCATCGTTTTATTCCGGTGCTTGCAGCCATGCAGGGTGCAAGAATTACACAGGTGGATGTAAAACATCATGCGAGAAAATTTGGAAGATCTAAATATGGGCTGGGAAGAACTTTCAGGGTTTTGAGCGACCTTGTTACCATGGTCTTTTTTCGCAGGTATATTCAAAAGCCAATGCACTTATTTGGAACAATGGGTTTTATAAGTTTATTTTTTGGGATCATTATCAATATATACCTGTTGGTTTTGAAAATTATGGGCCATGATATCTGGGGCAAACCAATATTAATACTCGGATTGCTTTTTTTACTGGGTGGCATACAGTTGATCACTATAGGCATTATTGCTGAGATAAGTGTTAGAACTTACTTTGAGGCTGGCAATAAAAAAACTTACCAGGTAAGAAAAATTTATAATGCCGCAACAGTTTAATACCTCGCTTTCCAAAGAAGTCCACCCCCCTAAAAGAAGGGCGGTTAATATTCTAAAGTTATTTTTTAAGTTGGTAGTTACGGCAGTATGCCTTTGGTATGTAAGTACAAAAATAAACTGGGCATTAACATGGCAATTGCTACAGCAAAGTAATAAATGGTGGCTGTTTGCTGCTGCTGTGTTATTCATCCTTTCAAAGATCGTTTCTTCTTTTCGCTTAAATATTTTTTTTAAAAGTATTGGTGTTCATCTTTCTGAAACTTCTAATTTAAAATTGTATTGGCTGGGTATGTTTTATAATTTATTTCTTCCGGGTGGTATTGGTGGCGATGCATACAAGGTGATAGCATTGAACCGGAACAAAAAACAATCAATAAAGCTTTTATCCGCAGCAATATTGTTAGATAGGATTAGCGGGGTAGCGGGGCTGGCTATTTTAGCTGCCATTTATTTTGCTTTAATAAGTACACAAAAAAGTTATTCTACATCAATACTTGCAGCCATTATTCCCGCCTTGATAGTATATTATTTTTTTATCAGGAAAATATTTCCCACGTTTATCCCTGCTTTTACAAATACTTTATTGTTGGGTTTGCTAGTACAAGCTTTACAGGTTTTGTGCGTTTACTGCATTATGTTTTCAATACTGCTTACAGCCCAACAATCAGCATATATCTTTATTTTTCTTTTGTCATCCATAGTGGCAATTTTGCCTTTTACAATTGGCGGTCTGGGAGCAAGAGAAGTGGTGTTTTTATGGGGAAGCACTTTATTTCTTCTTGATAAACATCAGTCAATTTATATAAGTATATTATTTTATCTTATTACATTATTGGTTTCTCTTGTGGGATTAAGATGGGTATATAAAAATCCGATAACAAAAGAGAATTTATAATTGCCATCTCATCACTTAGTTTTGTGGGCAGATATAATGTTATCACAACAAACATATAAGAATACTTATTTCTGGATATTATTTGTTGCATTATGTGCGATATTATTAGTACGCCTCGGGGCTACTCCAATCTATATTCTGGACGAAGCAAAAAATGCTCAATGTGCAAGAGAAATGTTGCAGCGTGGAGATTTAATTGTACCTACTTTTAATGGCGAGCTAAGGGTAGATAAGCCTCCGTTGCATTACTTTTTTATGATGGCTTCTTATAAGATATTTGGAGTGAATGAATTTGCGGCCAGGTTTTTTTCCGTAATAATGGGATTGCTTACCATATTGGTAACATATAAGTATACCAAACGATTATTTAATCCCTTCGCCGCATTTTGTGCTTGCCTTGTATTGGCAACCAGTACGCAGTTTTTATTTGAATTCAGGCTATCTGTTCCTGATCCTTATTTGATCTTTTTTATAACACTTGCATTATTCAGCGCTTTTACATGGATAAAAGAAAATAATATTTCGCAGCTTTACATTAGTGCAATTGCTTTTGCATTGGCAGTACTTGCCAAAGGCCCGGTGGCATTGGCTTTGCCAGGATTAAGTTTATTAATATGGATCATTTGGGGTAAGAAGTGGAAAATATTTTTTACCTGGCATTTACTGCCTGCTTTTGCTTTGCTGCTGGCGATTGTTTTACCTTGGTATATTTCGGTTCATAATGCAACCAGGGGAGCTTGGACAAGAGGGTTTTTTATTGAACATAATCTTAACCGGTTTTCTGAACCAAAGGAAGGGCATGGCGGCTTCTTTCATATAACTGTTTTATTTGTATTAATTGGATTGTTACCCTTTATGAGTTTTATTGGAGAAGCCATAAAAAATAGAAAGAGTATTTTTCAAAATGATCTTATTAAATTTTGTGGAGTTGTTGTAATAGTATTTATAATTTTCTTTAGTATATCCAAAACAAAACTTCCTAATTACGCAATGCCATGCTATCCTTTTGCTGCTGTAATCCTGGGAAGCTTTATTGCATCTTTATTAAATGGCCAGGTTACTTCAAAAAAGTATCCGGTTTATATTCTTATTAGCATTATGTTTCTCTTACCCATTGCGGCATATTTTTCAATCAAGCATGAGGTAGAGCTTAACTCTTTAAGGTGGGTTCCGTGGGTTATAATTATAATCCCTCTTGCTTTTCTGTGCTTTCTTTTGCTAATTAAAAATCATAATTGGCAAAAAATGATTTATTTAATTGTTATTCTATTTTCTTTAATGAATATTATCTTGCTGCATTATGTATACCCGGCAATTTATAAACAGAATCCGGTTGCTAAAACAATTGGAATAGTCAGGCAGTCATCTAATATTATATCTTATCAAATATATAATCCCGGATATAATTTCTATTTAGATTCTAATATTAAAAAATATTATTCTGTAGATTCAATCAATTTGCAATTACAACAAACCCCTGGTGTAATAGTTATCACCAGGAAAGAATTTATGGATTCATTTAAAAGAGTGAATTTTAAAATTATTGCACAGCACCGCGATATATTTGAAATACCTACAACTATAATTCTTACAGGAAATGCCAGGCCTTAATTATAAAAATTTCAGAACAGGAATAATTTTATCTGTATTGTGCGGATTAGTACTCTTTATCATATCATGGTTGTATGGGAAAAATGCCTTTTTTCTATTATTAAATACCGATCTCGGAATTTTTGCAGATTACTTTTTTCGTTTTTTTTCTGATTTGGGGGATGGTTTATTATGGATACCATTGCTGATATATTATTTTTTAAAAGAGGGGAAAAAATTACTTCCTTTTTTTGTTAGTTGTTTTGCAATTACCACAATAATAACTCAGGTATGTAAACAAGTAATTATTCCTGGTGAATTAAGGCCCACAAGGGCTATCACGTCAGAGTTCATTCATCTTGTTAATGGTGTAACTGTACATTCAGCTGCAAGCTTTCCTTCAGGACATACAGCTACCGCATTTGTATTTTATTTAATTTTTTGTCTGGTATTTAAAAATAGCTTGTGGTTGATTATTGGCCTGCTTTATGCATTAATTGTTGGCTATTCACGCATTTATCTTGCTCAGCATTTTCCTTTGGATATCGCCGGGGGAATTATTGTAGCTGTGGTCTCTGTTATAATTGCTTTATTTATACAAGCTGCTTATAATAAACGTTATCTAAATAAGTAAATGCTGTTTATCTTTATTAAATAAAATGTCTTAAATTTTCAGTTGCTTTAATTATCATCTAAAATATTTGAATGAAATATAATGCTGTTCAAAATTATATAAGGGGAGAGTTTTCCAGGAGCTCTTCAAGCCGAAGAATGGATGTTATTTCGCCTTTGGATGGCAATAAACTTTCAGAAGTTCCCATGTCAACCGCAGCTGATCTTGATGAAGCTGTGAGGGCTGCTAAGGCTGTTTTTCCGCACTGGAGTAAAACACCTATAAAGGAAAGAGTACAGGTTTTTTTCAGGTATAAATATTTGTTGGAGAAAAATTTACAGGAGCTGGCAGAATTGTGTTCAGAAGAGAATGGAAAAACTATTGGTGAATCAATCGCAGAAATTGAAAAGTGTATCGAACTTACTGAATTTGCTACCTCATTACCTCAATTGGTTACGGGGGAGATATTAGAAGTGAGCCGTGGTGTAGAATGCCGTACAGAGCATGTTCCCTTAGGAGTTGTAGCATCAATTGTCCCGTTCAATTTTCCTGCTATGGTTCCTAATTGGACGATACCTAATGCCATTGCTTTAGGCAATTGTATGATAATGAAACCATCAGAAAAAGTTCCTTTATGCGTTGGAAGAATTGCCGAATTATTGAAAGAAGCAGGATTGCCTGATGGAGTATTTAATGTTGTTCATGGGGATGTGGAAATTGTAGAAGCGATTTGTGATCATCCGGATATTCAGGCGGTCTCATTTGTAGGTTCAACCAAAGTTGCAAAAATTGTTTACCAGCGAGCAACAAATAATTATAAAAGATGTTTGGCACTTGGCGGAGCTAAGAATCATTTAATGGTTTTGCCCGATGCAATACCGGGAATGACTGCCCAAAATGTTGCAGCAAGCATGAGCGGCTGTGCAGGACAGCGATGTATGGCTGCCTCGGCAATGATTGGCGTAGGCGATGTAGACAACATCGTTAATAAAATTTGTGAAGAGGCAAGAAAAATAATTCCCGGCAAAAATCTGGGAGCAGTAATAAATAAAGAATCAAAAGATAGAATTGAAAAATATATTACCGAAGCAGAGAGTAATGGAGCAAAAATTTTAGTGGACGGAAGAAATACAAAAGTAGAAGGAAAAGAAAACGGAACTTATGTGGGGCCTACTGTAATTGATTATGTTACCCCACAGATGTCTGTTGCAACAGAAGAAATCTTCGGTCCGGTTATAAGCATTATGCGAACCAATACTGTTGATGAAGCATTGGCAA
>MWYX01000040.1 GCA_002050465.1 Chitinophagales bacterium 65-1 | reverse complement strand
GCTTCTACCTGGTCGTGAGTTACATAAATCATGGTGGCATTTATTTCCCGATGAAGTTTTTGCAATTCTATTCTCATCTGGCTTCTCAATTTTGCATCAAGGTTAGATAGGGGTTCATCAAATAAAAAAACTTTTGGCCGGCGGATGATTGCCCTGCCGATGGCAACTCTTTGCCGTTGCCCGCCTGATAAAGATTTTGGCTTGCGGTGTAATTCTTCTTCCAGCTCAAGTAACTGCGCTGTTTGTGTTACTCTTTCTTTTATTTCTTTTTTTGAAAACTTTTTTAATCTTAAACCGAAAGCCATATTTTCATACACCGTCATATGCGGATATAAAGCATAGTTTTGAAAAACCATGGCAAGGTCTCTATCCCGTGGATCCTTATCATTCATTCTTTTTCCATCAATAGTAAGATTGCCTTCTGTAATTTCTTCCAGCCCTGCGATCATTCTTAATAAAGTTGATTTACCGCATCCTGATGGCCCAACCAGTACCATAAATTCTTTATCATGAACAATGAAAGAAATATCATCAATGGTTTTTGGTTTGGATGAATACTTTTTATTCTCCTCATACACTTTGGAGATGTGTTCTAATTTAACTTCTGCCATGTTTTATTTTTAATAATTCATTTACCCTATTGCTTTTTATATTTATTCAATTCAGAAACAATTGATGGATAATTTTCAATTTTTTGCAACGCCAGTAAAGCTTCAATTGTTGATTCTGCTCCTGAATTTTTATTGATTGAGTCTTTTGCATTTATCCCATCATAGCAACGCCCGGTATTTTTATCATACATAATTTCATTGGCATCATTTGCGCCAAAAAACCATGCAGAAAGTTGTGTTGCAATACCTGCATATTTCTGATCGCCGGTTACGTCATATGCTTCCGTAGCCGCAAATATCATTGACCGGATACCATACGCAATTTGTTCAAATTGTTTCTCTTCAGCAGATAAAAATTCGTTACCTTTTTTTGTGATAGTAAATGAAGACTTCATTCCATTTTTCAATAGCCATGGATAGAAATTATTCACTTCTGCCAATGCTTTATTAATATATTCAGAGTTCTTTAAAAATTTACCTGCTTTTATTAGCGCATACGCCTGGTCATTCCCGTAGGCATGCCAAACATTTTCCCAGCTTAAAAAACATGAATATGGAAATTGTGTTTCATTGCCTTGCTGCATGAGGGCAATACCATCGGCAAGATTACGAATGTAATTTTTTAACTCACGATCGTGATGAAAAGAACAATGATCTATTAAGGCAATAAGAAGGATGGAAGCCTGGTCGGCCGCACTTCCCCCTGGTAACCATTGAGGAACCGTAATCCCTTTAACTTTTTTTGTGATTAATGGAAAAGTAGCTACTTCGGATTTTATTTTAGCTATAATCTTTCTTATTGCTGTATTAATTTTTTGCGAAAGTTGTACATCGATTCTTTTAATGGTTGGCGCTGCTTCAGTAAGGGTTTGCAAAGCCCGCCATGACCACCAATCGGGTTTGTTAATGCTGGTTTTTCCCTCTTTATTGATTGTGTTATCAGGAAATAAAAAATTATAAAAATATCCATTCTCCGATTGCATTTCCAGAATAAAATGTATAAGGTTAAAGGCTTTATTTTGTATGAATGTATCAGTTGAAAAATTTTTGCTTCGCAGATAAAACAAAGCTGCCCTTGATACATCATCTACACATGTAAATCCTTCGTCACTATCACCCACCAAATGATAATCCGGAGCCTCTGCATAAATATAAATGCCCGCTGCCTTTACCGTATCCCGAAAAATTATAGGTATATATAAGCGATCAAGATGTTTTGTATTTATGAACGTTGAATCTGCAATGGTATTTAGTTGTCTCTCTGCATTTTTATTTTGGCAGGCAGATAAAAAGGAAATCATACTCACATAAAAAATAAAAAGTATTTCCTTTATTTTCATTTCATCTCATTTAAAATTTCCTCTATTTCAACTGTTGCAAAAACAGTAGCCGTATCAGAAATTGCATAAGGAATAATCAGTAATTTTTCATGTTGCAACATACCACATGTATAAACCACATTGGGCACATAGCCTTCACGTTCTTCTTCATCTGCAACAATCATTGGCTTATCCAGCCTGCCGATAATTTTTGATGGATCATTCAAATCAAGCAATATAGCGCTAATGACATATTTGCGCATGGCACCCACACCATGTGTAAGCAACAGCCATCCACCATCTGTTTTTATGGGTGAGCCACAGTTGCCCATCTGAACAAACTCCCATTCGTATTTTGGTTCCAGCAGTAATTGATAATTTTCCCATCTATATAAATTATCTGAAAACATGATACTCAATAATTCCGATCCCTGGCGAGAGCACTTTACAAACCTCCCATTAACCTTTTCCGGAAACAAAGCCATGCCTTTATCATTTATAGCATTACCATGCAATGATCTTACTCTGAAAGAATTAAAATCGTTTGTCTCTAAAAGCATTGTTTTTATATTTTTCCCATCGTATGCAGTATACGTTCCGTAATAACAGGATTTACCCTTATCATCGAACTTTACAAGACGAAGGTCTTCCATACCCATGCGTTCATATTTTGAAGAAGGGAAAATTACTTTTTCTGAAAGTGAAATATTTGAATCAGAAATTAAATCATAATTAGTATCAAGAAACTCTTTTAACTCTTCAGCAGTTTTAATTTCAGAATTTTGCTGAATTTGTTTGTCATCTTTTTTTAAGACAGAAAAATAACCAGAAGATTCATCGAGTGTAACCAATCCTTTGGCATCAACAATTCCGGTATTAAAAATGATAGAAGAAATATGTCCTTCACCTGTTGCCCTCAGGCTCATTACAAATCTTTGTTCTCCTTTTTGCAAACCGGTTTGATCAGGATGCGGCACAATTGATGGATTAAATAATGCTGCTGCCTGAAAAGAATATTCTTTGGTAAGAAAAGCACCCAGTAATAATTTTTTAGTTTTAGAAAAATGAGAAAGATGTCCATGTATTTCTTCAACACGATTAAAATTATTCATTAACAATTCTTCGAAATTTTTGTGCCGGTGGGCAAATTCCACCATTATATTTTTTAAAGTGATGTCAACTTTATTTTGATCAAGCGATTCAACTCTTTTTACAATATTACTTACCCTCTCATTAGTTGGCAATTGATGAAAATGTGCAATAACTGCATTGAGAGATGCTGTTAATTTTATTTTGCTTTTTTTAAAACTTTTCATAATAATAAATCATATTTAATCTTTCATTCCTGTTGATGCCATGCTTTGTATAAAATGTTTTTGTAGAAAAAGAAATGCAATCATCACAGGCAATGCAAGCAATACTGCTGCTGCAATCTTTACTCCTAATTGACTATCTGCTCTTCCACCTACTGAAAATAAGGTTACCAGTTGCGGCATGGTCATTAATTTTTCATCTCTTATTACGATCAATGGCCACAACACTTCGTTCCAACAACCAATAAAAGTGAGGATAGCTATAGTTACCAATGTTGGTTTTATGTTTGGCCAGAGTATTCTAAAAACAATTTGCAGCTCATTACACCCATCTAACCTCGCAGCATCAATCAATGCCTGGGGTAAACCCTGGAATGCCTGCCTAAACATTAAAATAGCAAACGCATTTACAGAGAAAGGAACTATCAATGCTAAAAAAGTATCTACCCAGCGCAGGTTTACCATGGTGATATAATTTGGGATGAGGGTAACCTGGAAAGGAAGTGACATGGTAAAAACAATTACAAAAAATATTAACTGTCGTCCCCTGAATTTCATTTTTGCTAATGCATAGCCAACCATAGAACCGGTTATCATAACAAGTGATGTGCTGATAATGGCCACAAATAAACTATTGAATAAAGAACGGCCGATAGGTATTTTTTCAAACATTGATTTGAAATTATTCAATGTAGGGTTTTTGGGAAACAACGTCATTTTCCCTATCTCATGTTCCGGCGAAAGCGAAGCACCTATCATCCAGATAAACGGATAAATAAATGAAAGCGCCGCAACTGTTAATGCTGCGTACATAAAAAAGTTAACTGCAGAAAATTTTCTTTTCATTTTATTATACTTCCTTTTCAATCACTCGTTTTTGAATAACCACAACCAACATTATCATAAAGGCATAAAAAAATCCAAGCGTTGCGGAATATCCCATGTTATAATATTGAAATGCCTGCTTATAAATGTAGAGCACTGCACTTAAAGTTTTATTTAATGGCCCCCCACCTGTCATAATATATGGTTCAATAAAAAGTGAAAAGCCTCCGATTGTTGAAAGAATTACTACCATAAAAATTGTTGGATTTATCATTGGTAATGTAATATGATAAAATTGCTGCCATTTGGTAGCGCCTTCCAGCTTTGCAGCCTCATAATATTGCGTAGGAACTGTTTGCAAGCCAACTAAAAAAAGTATGATATACAATCCAACATTTTTCCATGTTGCCATTACAGCAATTGAATAAATGGCAACATCAGGATTTACCAGCCAGCCAACTTTTGATATTCCCATAGCAGTTACCAAACGATTTATTATTCCCGAATCATAACCAAGTAATTGCTGCCAGAGGATAGTTACCACAACACCTGAAACAATCACCGGCATAAAAAAGGATGCCCTGAAAAATGAAACTGCTTTTATTTTTTGATTGAGTAATACGGCAAGAAATAAAGCTACTGCTAATTGCAGGGGTATGTGGAGCAATAAAAATTTTAATGTATTGAGGATGGATATCCAAAACAACCGGTCTTGAAAAAGCCGGGTATAATTATCAACGCCGATAAACTTCATCGGTGCTATAATATTCCATTTATGAAAAGTTAGAATGAAACTAAAAATGACAGGGAATAAAACAAATACCGCAACAAAAATTATGTAGGGAGAAACCAATAAATAAGGCAACCATTTTCTTTTTTGAAAACGATTTTTTTTATTTGTATGTGCTAATGCAATATTCATTATTCTTAAAAAAGTTTTTTTCAGAAGTTTCTCAATTCCTCTCCCTTTAGGGAGAGGCTAGGTGAGGGTTTATTTATTTGCAGCCAACAATACATTTACAGCTTTTTCTGCATCTTCAATTGATTTTTCAGGTGTTTTTTTTCCATACACAACACAGGCTTCATACTCCTGCGAAATAATATCCAGCACTTCAACGATCGATTCACAATTATCAATGCCTTTTACAAAGGGAATCTGTTTTGCAAATGGGAGCAACATTGGATTCTTCGTAAAAAAATCTCCATAAAACGGATCCGTATCAAGTTCTTTTCTTCTTGGCAGCTGGCCGCTTATCTCAAGTAATTGCAAGTCCCCATTTTTATCAATCAATGTTTTTATAAATTCCCATGCAACCTGCGGCTGTTTGCAAGTATTGAAAATGACCATATTTTTTGGATCAGCATAAGTATACACCGGACCCACATGATCATCAGGAACCGGTGGTACATAATAATCAAAATCAAAATTTCTGTCAGGGATGCGGTTCAGGTATGAAATTTCCCAGGGACCAGTCCATTTTGTTGCAATGGTTTGTATAACAAATGGATCGCTTGATGCGGCTGAATTTTCTCTTGAAAAATATTCGTTAGTATATAAGCTTTGCAGGAAACGAAAAACTTCTATTGCAGGTTTATTGTTGAAAGCTGCTTTGTTGTCAACTATTAGCGGAGCGCCATTAGACGCGGCGAGATATAAAGTGTAAAAATTAAATAAACGTTCGTACCAGATGACTTTTACAGCTGTATAACCAAAACGTTTTGGCGGTTGACTGTTTTTATTATTATTTTTAAAAATTTCTGCAGCCTGTTGATAAGCCGTGTATGTTTTTGGAACATCATTAATTTTGTTTTGCGTAAAAAGCGTTTTATTATAAATGGTCATTATGGGATTCACTTTCCAGGGTACCTGATAAATATGTCCATCAGATGATGTGATCTCTTTTATAACATTGCTGTCGCAACGTTGATGAATGAAATCTAAAAAACCTTTTAAAGTATCTAATGGTATTAAAACATTTGCCTGTGCATACATTTCAACACTTCCCTGCCACATGTTTGCATAAATATCAGGAGTGGTTTTTCCAACTACAGCGGCTAAAATAACTTCTTCGCTGGATTGCCCTTCAGGTATGGGCTGCATGTGAACAGAACTGCCAGGGAATAATTTATTCCAATTATCAGTTGCATTTTTAGAAAACGTAATTTCATCTTTATTATTAGAACACCAAAAGAGTAATTCTTTATTTGTATCTGTTTTATTATTACATGAAATAATAGTGATGTAAAAAAAAATACAGGAGAGAAAATTTTTTAAGAAGGGGTAAACCAATTTATAAATTTCATTTATTTATATGAATATAAGGAATGCGAGGGTTAAAATACACCTATTTTATATTTTATATACCTCAATCTTTTACTTTATTTAATCAACTCATACGCCCCGCTTGTTTTTGCATCCATAGAAAATTCTTTTAGCGTTGTTATTTTACCTGTAATAATATTTTTCATTTTAGAATAACTATTTGTACGCTCTTTATATTTTTCAGGATTTACTTTCATTTCTTTTTTTGCAGTATTCATAACCACCATTACCGTTTGTTTATTATCGTACCTAAAATAAACATACAAACCATCTTCAGGAACATATTGCATAAATTTTCCGGTAGTTAATGCACTTGAATTCTTTCTATAATTTGCCAGTGTAGCAACATGTTGATAAATAGTATCGTCTCTTTTTGTTCTGCCTTCAGCAGTAAATTTATTTACTTTATCTCCCTGCCAACCTCCCGGAAAATCTAAACGCACATAACCATCATTAGGATTAGTGGTTCCGGTTGTGGCAATTTCATCTCCATAATAAATCTGAGGAATACCTCTACAGGTAAGTAACCATGTAAGCGCTGTTTTATATTTGGTTACATCTTCATTTACCACAGAGAAAAATCTGTCTTTATCATGATTATCAAGAAAAATAACCTGGCGTGTTGGATCTTTATAAACAAAATCCTGGGCAAGAGTTGTGTATAATTTATTTACTCCCTCATTCCATCCAAAATCTTTTGTCATAGCATCCGTAATTCCCCAAAGGGTTTGAAAATCAGTTGTTGCCTGCAGATTGCTTTTATAAGGATGATCATAATTGTTTTGAGTAAAGTAAGATTGGTTAGGAACTCCATGCACCCATGTTTCTCCAAACATAGTAAGCTTAGGATATTCGTCTATCAAAGCTTTATTGCACCAGTTCATAAAATTGAGATCATTATAAGCATACGTATCAATTCTCCAGCCATCTATCCCAAATTCTTCAACCGTAAATATTGCATGCTGTATTAAAAAATTGGCAACATAAGGATTGTTTTGATTCAGGTCCGGCATTTGTTGCGTGAACCATCCATCAGTCATTTTTTTTCTGTCAATATCACTTGCGTACGGATCAAATATAACCTGGTCTTTGTAAGTTGTATTGGTATATTGCGGCCATTGATTGAGCCAGTTTTTCATTGGCAGATCCTGGACAGTAAAATGATATAACCCAACATGATTATACACTGCGTCCTGTATTATTTTCATTCCTTTTGCATGTGCTGCATCAATTAAATTTTTGTATGCCTTATCTCCCCCAAGGCGCGGATCAATTTTATAATGATCAGTAAATGCATACCCATGTTCTGTACGATTAGGCATATCATTTTCCAAAACAGGATTTAGCCAAATAGAAGTAACGCCTAAGTTCTGCAGATAATTCAATTTATTTTCAACTCCCTGTAAATCGCCGCCATGGCGGTTGAACACGGTATCTCTGTTAAGAGACTGATCTCTCATTCCTGCAATTCTATCATTGGATGGATCGCCATTGCTAAACCTGTCGGGCATTATTAAATAAATAAAATCTTTTGAATTAACGCCTTTGGCATATGAAGATCCATTGCCTGAACGCCTCGGTTTTAATTCATACTCAAGCTTTATATTTCTTACAAATGGAAATGAAAACTTTCCCGGCTTTGCAGTTTTATCAATAACCAGATTTAGAAAAATGTAATTAGGATTTTCAACGCGATTGATTTTTATCAGGTTAACGCCAGGTGCAAGCTTAACACCATTGGCTCCCATTATTATCATGGGAAATTTATCAGCAATGTTATTTCCATGCACCATTACCTGTACCTTATTCAACTTCATTCCGGCCCACCAATGTGTAGGATAACATTTGTAATTTTCTTTTTGTGCATAGCATCCACAAGAAATAAGGAATAAGAAAGAAATAAATAAGATCTTTCTCATGAATATGTTGGTGGAGTTTTTTCAGAGATCATAACTTCTTCAATTATTTCATCGGAAGTTTCATCCCCTTTATCTTTTACAATGAAATTCATTAACCCGGCAATTATCATTGATATTCCGCCTACAACAAGAGCATAAATACTTTGATTATTAAAAACATTGGTTACAAAAAAGCCTAATATAGCGGCAGCTACTATCTGCGGAATGACAATAAAGAAATTAAATACTCCCATGTAAAAACCCATTTTATCTGCAGGTAAAGCACCTGCAAGAATTGCATAAGGCATTGTAAGCGTAGATGCCCATGCCAAACCAATACATACCATTGGCCAAAGAAGAAGCTGGTGGTCTTTGATAAAGAAAATCAGTATCAATCCTATGCCCCCTGTAATGAGACATAACATATGAGTAAACCTGCGACCAATTTTTGCCGCAAGAACAGGCAATAAAAAAGCAGCCAATGCTGATACACCATTATATACCATAAACATTACACTTACCCAGTCTCCGGCATCCTGGAAGCTTTTGGATGTTGGATCAGTTGTGCCATATGCATTTTGTGCCACACCGGAAGTTGTATAAATCCACATTGCAAAAAATGCGAGCCATGTAAAAAATTGTACCACGGCTAACTGCAGCATAGTTTTAGGCATTGACCCTATTCCTTTTGTTATCTCAACCATTCCTTTTAATAAGCCTTTGCTTTTTAATTTTTCTTCTTCCCATTTTTTAATATCATCAGGAGGAAACTCTTTTGTCGTAAAAACAGTCCACATTACTGCAGCAAAAAAAACTAAACCACCAATGTAAAATGAATATTTTACTGAAGGTGGAATTATACCTTCAGGCGCAGTATTACTTATATTAAATACATTGGTAAATAAATAAGGTAATAAAGAGCCAATCACTGCTCCTAAGCCAATAAACAATGTTTGAAATGCAAAGCCGGTAGTTCGTTGCGAGGCAGGTAGTTTATCGCCAACAAAAGCCCTGAAAGGTTCCATTGAAATATTTATAGACGCATCCAATACCCAAAGCAGCATTGCTGCCATCCAAAGAACAGTTGAGTTGGGCATCAGGAACAAAGCAATAGCTGCCAGTACAGCGCCGATAAAAAAGAAAGGGCGTCTCCTTCCCCAGTATGGATGCCATGTACGGTCACTTAAATATCCAATAATTGGCTGTACCAACAAACCTGTAACAGGAGCAGCTATCCATAGGATTGCTATTTTATCCAAATCTGCACCCAGGGTTTGAAAGATCCTGCTTACGTTGGCATTTTGTAAAGCAAAACCAAATTGAATTCCAAAGAAGCCAAAGCTCATATTCCAAAGTTGCCAAAAATTAAGGCGTGGTTTAATAAGCGGCGGGTGAGGATTTGCTTCAACAACTTTTTTTTTATCCATACCAATCGTTTAATTAGACCTGTGTATAAATTACACTTTAATAAAAATACAATTTATAGTTTTCCTCCAAACAGATTTTTCGCTCAGTGAAAGAAAAATGGGGGTTATTTATAATCGTATACCAAATAATCCCAGGGTGCCAGATCATAAACATGAGTTCTTACAAGATTTTCAGTTGTTTTGGAGAATACATTCTGTGCCTTGCCATAAACACTTTTATCTTTTATAGTAAAGCGTTGTGGTTGATTGGACAAATTTAAAATTATTGATATTTTTCGTCCTTTTTTTTCTCTTATGTAAGCAAATATGGCAACATCATTTGCTGTAATTAATTTTTGATAAGATGCATCAGCTGCCAATGCAACATTATTTTTACGAAGTGTTAATAATGTTTTATAAAATGGAGCCATTTCAAATTTATTCCACTGTATTGGGTCCTTAACAAAAAACTTCAATCGTTTTTTATTTGGCACTTCCTGACCGCTATAAATCAATGGCACACTTTGATACATAGTTTGTGTAAATACTGCAACCGCTTTATACGCATCGCCGTATCTTTCAAACTCAGTGCCTTCCCAGCTATTCCAATCATGGTTCGTATTGAAATACATACGGTAGACGTTATTAGGGTAAATTTTAATGCTATTATTAATAACAGAATCCATGTATGTAAGTTTTCTTTTGCCTTTGCATACTTCTATCATAGGTTCCATTATGCTCCACGCATACGTTGCATCAAAACCTGCTAAGTGCAATTCAGGCTTATCGGCTTCGGCTAACATAAAAACATTCTTAATTTTTTTTAACTGAGCAATACATTCTTTCCAAAAATCTGTAGGTACTTCTCCAGCTACATCACATCTGAAACCATCAATGTTTGTTTCTCTTATCCAGAATTTCATTGCATCAATCATACTATCTCTCAATTCCCTATTATCGTAGTTCAATTTCCTGGTATCGGTCCAGTCAGGGTTTGGCGGTATTATATTACCCTCTTTATCTTTTGCATAAAAGTCAGGGTGATTTTTTATCCAGGGATTATCAGGAGCAGAATGATTGGGCACCCAATCAGTAATTACTTTAAAACCCATTGAATGTGCACGTTTAACCATTGCTTTCCAATCAGACATTGTACCAAATTCCGGATTTACTTCTTTATAATTTTTTACTGCATAATAACTGCCTAATTCTGATTCATTCATTTTTCTCCCTTCCACGCCTATAGGTGTAATAGGCATAAACCATAAAATTTCCACTCCCATATTTTTTAACCGGGATAAGTGTTTTGCAAAATCTTTTATTGATCCTGAAGGTGAATATTGCCGCAGGTTTACCTCATAAATATTAGTTTGATAACTCCAGAGGGGATGAGAAATATTCTGACTGTAACTAATGCATAAAAACAGCACATTACATATTGCCAGAAGAATAACTTTTTTTAATTGTTTGCAATTTATTTGTACCATACTTAAAAATTAATTAATTCAGTAATACTAAAATAAAATCCTGAAAAATACTTTTTCCACGCTGCTTCATTGTGTTTACATACAATCACTTTTATTAGCTTATGATAATGTACTATTAAATTTTCCACTCTATAATTTCATTAACCCATTTGGCATGATATGGTGCGGTTATTTTAATATAATTATCAGTAAAGCCTTCCATCATGTTATTCTTATTATAACCCTCAAAAAGCACTTTTCTTTTTTCGCCAGTATGTTGGTTTGTAAAGTATTGCAGTTTTTGATAAGAAAGGTTTCGCAAGATTTTATTCCTGGTATTTCTAATGCTTACCGGAATAACCTGCTCTAAATTAAGTGCATGCGTATTCTCTCTCTCAGAATACGTAAACACATGCAGGTAGGAGATATCAAGCGAATGAATAAAATCAAAGGTTTCTTTAAACTCTGCATCGGTTTCTCCGGGAAAGCCAACTATTACATCAGCGCCAATAGCACAGTGCGGCATCAGTTTTTTTATGAGCTTCACTCTTTCGGCATATAATTCTTTTCTATAACGCCTTCGCATCAAACCCAGAATCTTATTGCTTCCGCTTTGTAAGGGAATATGAAAATGAGGCATAAATTTTTTACTATTCGCCACAAATTCAATTATCTCATTAGTAAGCAAATTTGGTTCAATTGAAGATATTCGGTAGCGTTCTATACCGTCAATATTGTCAAGTGTTTGGATAAGCGAATAAAGGTCTCTACCTTTTTTCGTCGCGATTTCAGCACTATCTCCCTCTCCACTTGTGGAGAGGGTTGGGGTGAGGTAATCCCCAAGATTGATTCCTGTTAATACAATTTCCTGTATACCCGAATTCGCAAGCTCTTTTACATTTGAGATTATGTTTTGGATTGAATCACTTCTGCTTTTTCCACGAGCTAACGGAATAGTACAAAATGAGCAATTGTAATCACAGCCATCCTGCACTTTTAAAAAGCTTCTTGTTCTTTCTTTTACAGAAAATGACGAAGTAAAATCATTTACTTCTTCAATATCGCAGCTGCATATTTTAGTTGCATCACCTTTTGTAAGATGCTTTAAATGGTGAGTGATATTAAATTTTTCACCGGCGCCTAATACCAAATCTACGCCGTCAATTGCTCCGATTTCTTTGGGTTTTAATTGGGCATAACAACCCATAACAACTACCATTGATTCCGGAGCCTTTCTTTGGATTCTTCTAACCAATTGCCGGCATTCTTTATCGGCATTGTCAGTAACTGAACAGGTATTGATAACATATACATCTGCCAGTTCATTAAAATCTTTCCTTACAAAGCCATCATTTTCCATCAGCCTGGTTATCGCAGATGATTCAGAATAATTTAGCTTACAACCCAGCGTATGTATAGCTACCGTTTTTTGCATGTGCAAATATACAAATGGATGAGTGCATCTTTACACCATAAATTGTATCCAGAATGACTAAAATTTGGATGAAATACAGGTTAATATTCTTAATTGTTATATTAATAGTAGCCTTTTTATTTTTCAAGTATTATTCTTCCAAAGAAAATGGTCATTCAAGTGGAACCAATAAGCCAACTACTGGATTAGACAGGAATAGTAATCGTCTTAGTATTAGCCAGCATGCAAAATGCAGGATGGAATGCAGGGATATTACAGAAGAAGAAATAAGGGAGATTTTGAGTGATGGTAAAATTAATTATTATAAAAGCAGTTTAAATAATGAAGGCGAGGGTACATACGCACTGGAAGGTTACAGCAGAGATAAGCAACATTTAAGAATTGTTTTTGCAACAAAGCAAAATAAACTTGTTGTGGTAACCTGTATAGATCTTGATAAAGAATGGCCCTGCGATTGTAATTAATTGTAAGTTTGTTTAACGATTGCACCTGAATGAAGATTAAATCTTTTCTTGCAAAGCCTTTTGCTGCTTATATCTATAAACAGATAAAGAAGGGCATAACTACAGCTGTTGCAGACCAGGAATCAATTTTTCAAAATCTGGTAAAAGTTGCGGCTAAAACTGATTTTGGTAAAGACCATAATTTTCATGATATAAAAAGACATGAAGATTTTCTTAATCAGGTTCCTGTAAGAGATTATGAAGAATTTAAACCTTACATCGAAAAAATCAAACAGGGACGTCACAATGTTTTATGGAAAGGACAACCCATTTATTTTGCAAAAACAAGTGGTACAACAAGTGGAGTAAAATACATTCCAATTACAAAAGATTCTATTCCTAATCATATTAATACTGCCCGAAATGCTTTGCTATGCTATATGGCTGAAACCGGTAATACGGCATTTGCCGATGGTAAATTAATCTTTTTGAGTGGCTCACCTGAACTTGAAAGAGTAGGAGGAATCCCCACAGGAAGATTGAGTGGAATTGTTAATCATCATGTACCAAAATATTTAAGAGCCAACCAACTTCCTTCTTTTGAAACCAATTGTATTGAAGATTGGGAAACCAAACTTGATAAAATTATTGAGGAAACTATTGAGCAGGATATGAGGTTGATAAGTGGCATACCGCCATGGGTGCAAATGTATTTTGATAAGCTTACGAAAAAGACTGGTAAAAAGATAATAGATATTTTTCCAAATTTTAGTGTGATGGTGCAGGGCGGTGTAAACTTTGAGCCTTATAAAGCAAAGTTGTTTGAGAGCATAGGTAAAAATATTGATTCAATTGAATTGTTCCCTGCAAGTGAAGGTTTTTTTGCATTTCAGGATAGTCAGATAGAGCAAGGTCTACTGCTGAATACAAACAGTGGTATCTTCTTTGAATTTATTCCTGTTACTGAATTTTATAATGATAAGCCAATAAGAATATCCTTAAAAGATGTTAAGCTACATGAGAATTATGTGTTGATAGTTAACAGCAATGCAGGTTTATGGGCTTATAATACGGGGGACACTATAAAATTCGTTTCTATTGAACCTTATCGTCTTTTAGTCACTGGCAGAATAAAGCATTTCATTTCCGCATTTGGCGAGCATGTTATTGGAGAAGAAGTAGAGGGTGCTTTATTGTCTGCAGCCAAAGAAGAAAATATTCATATAACTGAATTTACAGTTGCACCTTTCATATCCCAAAATGGAAGGAAGAGTTATCATGAATGGTTTATTGAGTTTGAAAATCTCCCCGCAGATATTGAAGCCTTTTCACAAAAGGTTGATAGTAATTTGCGGCAAAAAAATATATATTATGATGATCTTATAAAAGGGAATATTTTAGATCATTTAAAAATCAGTGTAATTAAAAAAGGCGGCTTTATAGATTATATGAAAAGCATCGGTAAGCTTGGCGGTCAAAATAAAGTTCCGAGATTAAGCAATGACAGGAATATCGCAGATCAAATTAACAACTGGAAGATTAAACAATAACAAAGCCTTAGTATTATTTCACTTCCTACTTTTTAAAAAAACATTTATATTTGTGCTCTTAATAATTGAAAATTTTAAACTGAATTGAATAAGACATCAACATATCGCCAGTTTCAGTTTTTATTTTATCCCGTACGGGTAATTAAATTTCCTTACGAATTTTTTCGACGTGGATGCTGATAGGATGAGCAATTAGCCCCTGCCCCTGTCAGTGAAAAAAACCTCCCGCAATATTTTTCTCTAATTTTATTCATTATTCAATTTTGCAAAATTGGAACAATCACAAATTATTGTTCGTGTTGCAACATCAGCCGATACAAAATATGCTAACATCATAACTGATGAAATGGCAGCTTCTGCACAGGCACGAGGTACCGGTATTGCTAAACGTTCACCCGATTATATTGCTCAAAAAATGGAAGATGGTAAAGCAGTAATTGCTGTTACATCTGAAGATATTTGGGTTGGATTTTGTTACATAGAAGCATGGGGGCACGATCAATTTGTTGCCAATAGCGGATTAATTGTTGCTCCTGCATTTCGCAAAAGCGGAATTGCAAAGCAGATTAAACACAGGGTATTTGAGCTATCGAGAGAGAAATATCCTCATGCGAAAATATTTGGACTAACAACAGGATTAGCTGTAATGAAAATTAATTCTGATCTTGGTTACGAACCCGTTACCTATTCTGAGCTAACCGACGATGAGGAATTCTGGGCTGGCTGTAAAAGCTGTGTAAACTATGAGATATTAATGAGTAAGGATAGAAAAAATTGTATGTGCACAGCAATGTTGTACGATCCGGCCGATCATTATGAACCGGAAGAAACAATTGAAGAATTTAAAAAGCATTCAAAATTGTATGAACGTTTTATGCGTAGTAAAACGAGCAGGTTATTAAAATATTTAACAGGTAAGCCGGGGGTTGACAAAAAAAAGAATTTTTTTGCAGTATTATTAAACCTTTAATTACTTCATTATGGTAAAAAAAGTTGTTTTGGGGTTTAGCGGTGGTTTAGATACATCCTACTGTGTAAAATATTTAAGCGAAGATATTGGATATGAAGTGCATAGTATCACAGTAAATACAGGAGGTTTCTCCAAAGAAGAGCTGAAATATATTGAACAGCATGCGCATAATTTGGGAGTAAAAACACATACTACAATTGATGCTGTTGAAAGTTATTATGAAAGTATTATCAGGTTCCTCATTTATGGGAATGTTTTAAAGAATAATACATACCCGTTAAGTGTAAGTGCAGAGCGATTAAGCCAGGCCCTGCATGTGGCGGAGCATGTTAAAACTATTAACGCTGATGCTGTTGCACATGGCAGTACAGGGGCCGGTAACGACCAGGTGCGCTTTGATATGATCTTTCATATTATGATCCCTGGTATTGAAATATTAACGCCGATTCGTGATTTAAAACTTAGCCGTGAAGAGGAAATCGAATATTTAAAAGGTAAGCAGGTTGATATGAATTTTGATAAATCCATGTACTCGATAAATAAAGGTTTATGGGGTACCAGTGTAGGAGGGCAAGAAACGCTTTCATCAAAAGGCCTTTTACCTGAAAACGCATGGCCTACTCAGGTTACAAAAACTGAGAGTGAAGAAATAAAATTGCATTTTGAAAAAGGAGAGCTCAGAAAAATTAATGATAAAAGTTTTCACCACCCTTATGAAGCAATTCAGCATTTACAATCTATTGCCGCTCCATACGGAATAGGCAGAGATATTCATGTTGGGGATACCATTATAGGTATTAAAGGACGTGTTGGGTTTGAAGCGGCTGCGCCAATGGTAATTATAAAAGCGCACCATGCGCTGGAAAAACATGTACTTACAAAATGGCAACTTATATGGAAAGATCAGCTTGCACAGTTTTACGGTAACTGGCTTCATGAAGGACAAATTCTTGATCCGGTAATGCGAGATATTGAAGCTTATCTTGAAATTTCTCAACGTAATGTTACAGGAGATGTATTTGTGCAATTAATGCCTTACCGTTTCCAGGTAATAGGTATTGAGTCTCCGTATGATCTTATGAATAACAAATTTGGAAAATATGGTGAAATGAATTCAGGGTGGACAGGTGAAGAGGTGAGGGGATTCAGTAAAATATTTGGTAATCAAACGATGATCTATCATAAGGTTAAAGAAGATGCAAATGCCAAATATTAAAGTGGGAATTATTGGCGGCGCTGGTTATACTGGTGGAGAATTAATAAGAATTTTATTAAATCACTGGTCTGCAGAAATAATTTTTGTTCATAGTAAAAGCAATGCCGGAAATTATCTTCATCAGGTGCATAATGATTTGCTGGGAGAAGGCGAACTTAAATTTTCTTCAGAAATTAATAACAATATTGATGTTCTCTTTCTTTGTGCTGGCCATGGTGCGGCAAAAAAGTTTTTACAAGAAAATGATATTGATGAGTCAATTAAGATCATTGATCTGTCACACGATTTTCGTCTATCCCATAGCTCACAGATACATACCCGCTACTTTGTTTACGGATTACCAGAACTAAACAGGGATAAAATTAGAGGTGCACAAAATATTTCCAATCCTGGCTGTTTTGCTACTGCAATTCAATTAGGATTATTGCCATTGGCCAAATCAGGATTATTGAAAGACGTTTATACAACAGGCATTACAGGTTCAACAGGAGCGGGGCAAGGATTATCAGAAACGTCTCATTTTTCATGGAGAGCAAATAATATTCAGCCTTATAAAACATTTACTCATCAGCATATGGATGAGACGGGTGAATCTCTACACCAGCTTCAAACTAATGGGAAAATAGAAATTAATTTTATACCATGGCGGGGAGATTTTGCCAGGGGCATATTTGTTAGTTCACAAATGCCATGCGATTGGAAGCTTCAGGATTTATATCAATTATACAAGGATTATTATCAGGATCATCCTTTTACTTTTCTTAGTGATGAGACAATTTCTATGAAGCAGGTTGTTAATACCAACAAATGTATTATTCAATTAGAAAAGACGGAAAACAAGCTGGTAGTGCATTCTGCCATTGATAACTTAGTAAAAGGCGCCAGTGGACAGGCAGTACAGAATATGAATCTGATGTTTGGTTTAGATGAAACAGAAGGGTTGAAGTTAAAGGCTACCGGATTCTAAAATATACTGATATGAACTTATTCGACGTCTATCCCATAAATAATATCAACATCGTAAAAGGACAGGGTTCTTACGTTTGGGACGATAAAAATGTTAAGTACCTGGATATGTACGGCGGGCATGCTGTTCTAAGCATTGGTCATGGTAATCCGCACTGGGTAAAACGTATAGAAGATCAATTGAATAAGATTGCATTTTATTCTAACTCAGTAAAAATCCCAATACAGCAACAACTTGCAGAAAAGTTAGGTAAGATTTCGGGTAAAGAAGAATATCAACTATTCCTTTGTAATTCAGGCGCCGAAGCCAACGAGAATGCATTAAAGCTCGCTTCCTTTCATAATGGAAGAAAAAAAATAGTTGCTTTCACCAAATCTTTTCATGGAAGAACTTCTCTGGCTGTTGCTACCACAGATAATCCAAATATTGTTGCGCCTGTTAATGAAACAGACAATGTTGTTTTTTTACAATTTAATGATGAGGATGCTTTACAGGAATATTTTAATAATCATGGTAAAGAAATATCTTCTGTAATAGTTGAAGGTATACAGGGGGTGGGCGGTATTAATATAGCCAATGAATCTTTTCTGAAAAAAATCAGAAGTTTATGTGATGAATACCAGGCTGTATTTATTGCAGACGAAGTGCAATGCGGATACGGAAGAAGCGGAAAATTTTTCTGTATTGATCACGCAGAAGTAAATGCGGATATTTATACTATGGCAAAAGGTATGGGTAATGGTTTTGCTGTAGGCGGACTTATTATTGCACCTCATGTTAAACCAAAACATTTTTTGCTTGGCACAACTTTCGGGGGTAATCATCTTGCATGTGCGGCGGCCTTAGCCGTGCTGGAAGTTATCGAATCTGGAAAATTAATGGAGAATGCCAAAACAGTCGGTAATCATATTATGAATGAATTAGAAAATATTCCTGAACTTAAAAACGTAAGGGGAAAGGGTTTAATGATTGGTTTCGATGTACCTGAAGAATTAAAAGATCTGAAGAAAAATTTATTATGGACGCATCATATATTTACAGGTGACGCGAAGCCAAATGTAATTCGTTTACTTCCTTCGCTGGCATTAACTAAGGAAGATGCAAATGTTTTTCTCAAATCAATTAAAGAAGAAATAAAAATTTTAGTTCCATCCTTAAAGCCCGCAAACCAAGAATGAAAAATTTTATTTCTGCTTATGACGTAAATGATATAAATGCTTTAGTAAAAAAAGCATTGGACTTTAAGAAGGATCCTCTTAAATCTAAAAATTCAGGTACAAATAAAAGGCTTGGTTTATTATTTCTTAATCCCAGTATGCGTACCCGTTTGAGCACTCAAATTGCTGCGCAAAATTTAGGGATGGAAGCAATTGTTTTTAATATTGGGAATGAAGGCTGGGCTTTGGAATTTGAAGAAGAGGCAATCATGAGTGGTACAACAATTGAACATATAAAAGATGCTGCTCCTGTTCTGGGTAAATATTTTGATGTACTGGGAATTCGAACATTCCCTTCTTTGAAAAACCGCGAAGATGATTATAGCGAATTGTACATTAAACAATTTATTAAGTATGCAGGCATTCCAATAATAAGTTTAGAGAGCGCAACCCTTCATCCTTTGCAAAGTTTAACTGATATAATTACAATACAGGAATGTCGTAACTGGCAATTGACAACCGGCAACCGGAAACCCAAGATTGTTCTTACATGGGCGCCTCATGTAAAGCCTTTGCCGCAATGCGTTGCCAATAGTTTCTCTCAATGGATAAATGCATGGGGTGAAGCAGATTTTGTTATCACTCATCCGGAAGAATATGAATTGGACGAACAATTTACCAAAGATGCCATCATAACAACAAACCAGGATGAAGCATTAGAGAATGCTGATTTTGTTTATGTAAAAAATTGGAGCACTTATAACGATTACGGTAAGATATATTGTAATGATCCTGAATGGATGCTTACAAATGAAAAACTACAGCGTACACATAATGCAAAGATTATGCATTGCCTGCCTGTGAGAAGAAATATTGAGCTAAGTGATGAAATACTCGATGGCAGGAATAGTATTGTAACCCAGCAGGCCTCTAACAGAGTATGGGCGGCACAGGCTGTATTAAGTGAAATGCTGAAATAAAGAAGATATTTTGATTAAATTTGACAAAATTTTTTTATATATGACAACAGTAAAAGGTATATATGAAAACGGCAGAATTAAACTTTCAGAAAAAGTAAGGTTTAAAACAAGCAAAAAAGTATTTATAACTTTTCTTGAAGATGTGCCAGATGAGAATGATAACTTAAGGAATTTATCGTTAACCCCACCTGATAATTTTTTAAAAGAATATCTTGAAAATAAGCAAGAAGACTTATATCAGGATTATGCTGCAAAAATAAAAAAATGAAAACCGGGGACATTGTAGTTGTAGAGTATCCTTTTAGTAATCTTTTTCAAACAAAAATAAGACCTGCAGTTGTTGTTGCATTAACCAGTGATAAATATAAAGATATTGTTCTTTGCCTCATCAGTTCTGTTGTTCAACAAAAGTTAAATAAAAAGGAAATACTCCTTCTACCAAATACTTTAAATAATCTGAGGGCTTCATCTATAATTAAAGTTTATCGTATAGCTACTGTTCAACAAAATAAAATTATTTCTAAAATTGGAAAACTATCTCCAGGGCAACTTAAGCTATTCATTGCTGCCTTTCAATCTTTGGTGAAATGAGCTCAATTCTATACGTTATAAAGATTGGTGGAAATATTATTGATGATGAAGAAAAACTTTTTTCATTCTTAAAAGAATTTTCTTTAATTAAAGAGAAGAAAATATTAATACATGGCGGTGGAAAATTAGCAACCAATATTGCGGAGCAACTGCAAATACCTCAGCAAATAATTGAAGGTCGCAGGGTAACTGATACAGCAACTTTAAAGGTTATTGCTATGGTGTATGCAGGATTTATAAATAAAAATATTACTGCGTTGTTGCAATCAAATAATTGTAATGCACTTGGATTAACCGGGGCTGATGGTAACTTGCTGCAGGCGCATAAAAGAACTTCGAAAGTCCTCTCCGTTGGAGAGGATTTAGGTGAGGTTATCGATTACGGCTTTGTTGGTGATATTGATACCGTAAATATCCGGCTGCTTAATAATTTGTTAGAAGCATCTATAACACCCGTAATTGCCCCTATTACTCATGATACTAAAGGGCAATTGTTAAACACCAATGCAGATACAATTGCACAGGAGATTTCAAAAAGCCTAACTGGCGCTTATGCTGTTACTTTAATTTATTGTTTTGAAAAAAATGGGGTGTTAGAAAATTATGAAGATGAGAGTTCGGTTATTGCTGAAATTAATGCTGCTTCTTATAAAGATCTGAAAGAAAAACAAATAATTCATTCAGGAATGATACCGAAACTGGATAATGCTTTTGCTGCATTGAATAATGGTGTTGAAAAAGTTATCATAGGCAAAGCTGAAGAACTTAGTCAATTAATTTCCGGCACATCAGGCACAAGAATAGCAAATGAGCAATGAAGATTTAAATATTTTATATAGTGATGCCGTTAATCTTCTTAAAAAATTAATTGCTATCCCATCCTTCAGTAAAGAAGAAGATAAATCTGCTAATGCTATTGAACAATTTTTACAATCAAAAAATGTAGCTACAGAAAGATTTTTAAATAATATTTGGGCTAAGAACAAATATTTCGATGAATCAAAACCAACTATACTTCTCAATTCACATCACGATACAGTAAAGCCAAACAAAGGTTATACTTTGGATCCTTTTTCTCCAATTGTCCAAAAGGACTCCTACGCCCATAAGGGCTCCTTTGGAGGAGAAAAAGAAAATAAGCTTTTTGGGTTAGGAAGTAATGATGCAGGAGGTGCATTGGTTTCATTAATTGCCACGTTTCTTTATTTCTATGAGAAAGAAAATCTAAAGTACAATATTATTTTGGCTGCATCAGCTGAGGAAGAGATCTCAGGAAAAAATGGGGTTGAATTATTACTGTCTCATTTAGGAAAAATTGATTGTGGGATTGTTGGGGAGCCAACCCAAATGCAAATGGCAATTGCAGAAAGAGGTTTATTGGTATTGGATTGTATGGCAGAAGGAAAAGCAGGACATGCAGCAAGGGAAGAAGGTGAAAATGCAATTTATAAAGCGATGAAAGATATTGAATGGTTTCAGTCCTATCAGTTTCCCAAAAAGTCAGAATTATTAGGGCCTGTAAAAATGAACGTAACAGTTATTGAAACAGATAATAATACACATAACTTAGTTCCTTCTCAATGCAGTTTTGTAGCAGATATTCGTGTAAACGAGTTATATACCTTTGATGAGGTATTACATACAATTAAAGAGAATGTGAAATGCAAAATACAGCCAAGAAGTACCAGGCTTCGTCCGTCTTTTATTAGTTTGGATCATCCAATAGTTAAGGCGGGCCTGTCGCTTAATAAAACTTATTATGGTTCACCTACAACGTCTGATAAATCCTTAATGTCTTTTCCCGCATTAAAGATGGGACCAGGAAATTCTGTCCGGAGCCATATTGCAGATGAATTTATTTATCTTGACGAGATAAAAGCAGGAATAGAAATTTACATTAAACTATTACAACAAATTTTATAGATAATGAAATTGTGGCAAAAAGATAAAAATGTTTCATCACTAGTTGAGAAATTTACTGTTGGTAACGATAGGGAACTCGATCTTTATCTTGCACCCTTTGATGTATTAGGGTCTCTGGCACATATTAAAATGTTACAGTCTGTAAATTTATTATCTAAGAAAGAATTAAAAACACTGGAATCTGAATTAAAAAATATCTATCAAAAAGTGAGTTTAGAGAATTTTAAACTGGATGACGGAGTAGAAGATATTCACTCACAGATAGAATTTATGCTTACAAAAAAACTGGGTGACGTTGGTAAAAAAATTCACAGTGCCCGTTCAAGAAACGACCAGGTTTTAGTTGATCTTAAACTTTTTCTCAGAAGTGAAATTGAAAAGCTGGTTATCAGCACAAAATATTTTTTTGACATCTTAATTAAGCAAAGTGAAAAATATAAAGATGATCTGTTGCCCGGTTATACTCATCTTCAATTGGCTATGCCTTCATCATTTGGTTTATGGTTTGGCGCCTATGCTGAAAGTTTAGTAGATGATCTTATCACTGTTCAATCCGCTTATCAAATTATAAATAAAAACCCACTTGGCTCCGCAGCTGGCTATGGGTCATCGTTTCCGATCAACAGGAAAATGACAACAGAATTATTGGGATTTGATGATCTGAATTATAATGTTGTATATGCACAGATGGGAAGAGGAAAATCTGAAAGGATTGTTGCATCAGCCCTGGCAAATATTGCTGCTACGCTTTCTAAGTTGAGTATGGATGCAACTTTATTCCTAAATCAGAATTTTGATTTTATTTCTTTTCCTGAAGAGCTAACTACCGGCAGTAGTATTATGCCACATAAAAAAAATCCGGATGTTTTCGAATTGATACGTTCTCACTGCAATCGTATTCAGGCATTACCAAATGAAATTCTTTTAATTACCACCAATCTTCCTTCAGGTTATCACAGGGATCTGCAATTGCTTAAAGAACATCTTATTCCCGCTTTTAATAATTTGCAAAGTTGTTTAGAAATAGCAGGATTGATGATTTCCAATATCCATGTTAAGAAAAATATTCTTGAAAACGAAAAATATAAGTTCATTTTCAGTGTAGAGGAAGTAAATAAATTGGTTTTAAAAGGAATTTCTTTCAGAGATGCCTATAACCAGGTAGGTGCCAATATTAAAAACGGGAATTTTAAATATGAAACATCAGTTGCGCATACACATGAAGGTTCAATTGGTAATTTGCAGAACAAGCAAATACAGCTAATGATGAATAATATCCTGCAACGATTCAATTTTGAAAAAGTTAACAAGGCATTGGAGCAATTAATTGGTTAATTTGCCGCCTCAAATTGATCTGCCCTCATGGCTGAAATAAATAAAAAACGTATTGCACTGTTTGGTTCTACAGGCTCCATAGGCACACAGGCATTGCAGGTTATTGAAGCCAATTCGGAATTATTTGAAGTAGAAATTTTAACCGCTCAAAATAATGATGTGTTATTAATTGAGCAGGCTTTAAAGTTTCGTCCTAACGCTGTTGTTATTGGTGATGAAAACAAATATCAGGATGTAAAAGATGCTCTAGGCTCAGCAAATATTAAAGTTTTTGCCGGGGAAAAAGCACTTGAAGAAACCGCCGATTTTGATACTTATGATATGATGTTGGCAGCAATTGTAGGATTTGCGGGGTTAAAGCCAACATTAAAAGCGGTAGAAAAAGGAAAAGCGATCGCTCTTGCTAATAAAGAAACATTAGTTGTTGCCGGGGATATTGTAATGCAGAAGGCATTGGAAAACAGGGTGCCTGTAATTCCTGTAGATAGTGAACATTCTGCTATATTTCAATGTCTGGTTGGAGAAACAAGAAATAAAATTGAAAAAATAATTCTTACAGCAAGTGGCGGCCCTTTTTTGGGTAAAAAACCAAATTACCTTGTTAATATAAAACGAGATCATGCATTGCAGCATCCTAACTGGAAGATGGGTGCAAAAGTTAGTATAGATTCTGCAACCCTTATGAATAAAGGGCTTGAGATGATAGAAGCAAAATGGCTTTTTAATTTACAGCCCGAACAAATACAGGTTGTTATTCATTCTCAAAGCATTATTCATAGTATGGTGCAGTTTGAAGATGGAAGCATGAAAGCACAAATGGGTCTTCCCGATATGAAGCTCCCTATACAGTATGCTTTTACCTTTCCACAGCGTATTTACAGCGAAACGCCTCGTCTTGATTTTAAAAGATTAAATATCCTGAATTTTGAAGAGCCCGATATAAAAACATTTCGAAATCTAACCCTTGCTACTGAGGCTTTGTTCAAAGGGGGTAATCTCCCTTGCGTTTTAAATGCCGCCAATGAAATTGCAGTATGGGCTTTTCTTCATAATCGTATCGGATTTCTTGATATAACTGCTGTAGTTGAACAAACCATGCAGCAGATAGCATTTATAGAAAAGCCAAATCTTGAGGAATATTTTGAAAGCGATGGCGAGGCTCGTAATTTTGCCGCTTCTTTAATAAAAATTTAATCCCGATAATTATCGGCACTAACTCCCTACAGAGGGAATAAAAAATAGAAATAAAAATTTTGGTACCGGCCTTTGTTTTTCATAGCATCATCGTTGCGTCGCAATCCTTTCATCGGCATACCAATGCGGAGCAAATAAAAAAAATGTACATCCAACAGATAACTTCTAACATAAGAATCAATTCTCTCACAATTAAAAATAATAAGCCCCTTCAGGGGTTTGGGGTATTATGACAACATTAGCAATCAATTGGTCACAGGTAGGTTTACAGGCCGGGTATTTATTATTTTCTCTTTCCATTCTTGTAATTCTTCATGAATTTGGACATTATATCACCGCAAAATGGTTTAAATGCAGGGTGGAAAAATTCTATCTTTTTTTTGATCCATGGTTCTCGCTTTTTAAAAAGAAGGTTGGTGAAACAGAATATGGAGTAGGCTGGCTTCCTTTAGGAGGCTATGTAAAAATTTCAGGAATGGTGGACGAGAGTATGGATAAAGAACAAATGAAACAGCCGCCACAACCCTGGGAATTTCGCAGTAAGCCTGCATGGCAGCGATTAATAATAATGTTGGCAGGTATTATAATGAATGTGTTGCTTGCATTTGTTATCTATGCCATGATATTATTTACCTGGGGCGAAAGAAAGTTACCTATTGCAAGCGCAACCAATGGTATTTGGGTTACAGACAGTTTAATGTTTGATCTGGGATTAAGAAATGGTGATAAAATTATTGCAGTAAATAATGAACCCGTAAAGTATTTTAATGATATACCTGCAAAAGTTTTATTAGGCAATACCGTTTTACTGGAAAGGGAGGGTAAAAAAGTAAATCTGGAATTACCGGTTAATCTTATTGAGCAATTAGTTGAGAAAAAAGGAAAGCGAAATGATCTTATCTTGCCAAGAGTGCCATTGATAATTGGTGGTTTTGATCACCCCGATACATCACACGCTAAAAAAGCCGGGCTGAAAGTATTCGATAGAATTGTTGCTGTAGACTCAACTACCGTGGGCTTTTTTGATGAAATGGGGCCCCTGTTAAGAGAGAAAAAGGGTGATACAGTTTCCGTTTCTTTTATAAGAGATATGCAGCCAATGCAAACAAAAGTATTAGTAGATACAAATGGAAAAATTGGCTTTGCTATTTTAAATGAAAATCAATTTGATAGCATTGGTATACTTAAGCAGGAAAATAAAAAGTATGGTTTTTTTGAATCTTTCCCTGCGGGGGTGAAAAAGACGGGAGAGAAATTAAATTTTTATGTTCAGCAGTTTAAACTGATCTTAAATCCGGAAACAGGTGCCTATAAAGGGCTTGGTGGTTTTAAGGCTATGGCATCTATCTTCCCTAAAAACGAATGGAACTGGGAAGTTTTTTGGAATATTACAGCATTCTTTTCTATTGTATTGGCATTTATGAATTTATTGCCTATACCAGCATTAGATGGAGGGCACGTTATGTTTACATTAATAGAAATGGCAACAGGCCGTAAACCGAGCGATAAGTTTTTGGAATATGCACAGGTAGTAGGAATGGTATTGCTTTTTGGGTTAATGCTATTTGCAAATGGTAACGACTGGTTTGGATGGGGTAGGGGGAAGTAACCCTTCTAAATCTCCCCTAAAGGGAAGACTTTTAAACCCACCATTAATTTGTTGCATAGCGCTCAAAAGGTACAAGTGAGTGATACCATGTTAAATCATTGCTCTGGATGGTGGTTAGCAAATTATAAAATTGTAAATTTGTATTATTCATTGACCTATTGACTTTAACGGGGCTGACCGGTTTTGACAGCATAGTTCTTTGTAAGTGTAAGCATGTAGTGCGTTGCGTAGTCAGCACTTAAATCTTAATACGAAAACTTTAAATGGCAATACTCAGTATGCCATGGCTGCCTAATTATTAATTAGCAACCATTAGGGCCGTGCGGCAGGCTTGCCTGTTGCCAAGCTGCACCGCCGACTTAAATTAAAAACGGGCTGCTGTGATCAAAGGCTGTGATGATCGCTTAAGAACATTCAGCTAAGGATTAGGTTGGTTGGTTTTGCTCCTGCCTTTTCACTACAACTAATGCAAAAATAAACATGTAGAAAGCTTATAGCGAATATGTTTGGACCAGGGTTCGACTCCCTGCAGCTCCACTTTTTTTAGTTATTTTAAATTAAGATGAGTAAGAATTCCTGCAAAATCAAGTGTTTGCGGGAATTTTTATTTATAGCCTTACTTCATTTTACCTCACTTTATCAATAAGTAGCCGGAGTGATTCGTGGAGTTATACTTACCCTTATCATTTACTCCTGCAACTTTACATAAGTCTTTATCTATTAACATTTTATAAGAGGGCAACTATGTTTTGGCAATCAGCTTAAATGTAATTTTATAACCTTTAAATGAGATGTAATGGAAAAGAGTTTTGGGTTATTCTTTCACCTTAAAAAAGATAATAAAAATCAGGAAGGAGAACAAACGGTTTATATGCGTATAACCGTCAATGGTCTATGTTGTGAAATTAGTACGAAAAGGAAATGTAGTCCTGACAAATGGAATGTTAGTATGGGCAGGTTATCCGGTAAAAGCGATTCAGTAAAAACGTTTAATGGTTATCTTGATGCACTACAACATAAAGTTTTTGAAGCAAAAAGAAAATTAATAGAAATAGATAAACCAATCACAGCAGAAAGTATTAAAAATAATATTCTGGGAAAGGAGGACGCCAGTCCAAAGCACATGTTGATGCAAATATTTAAGCATCATAATGATCAAATAGGAGCCCTGGTAGACCGTGAATACTCTCCTTCTACTATAAAAAGATATGGCACTTCCTACAAGCACACGGAATCGTTTTTAAAAGAAAGGTACTCATTGTCCGATATAGATATTACAAAACTTGATTTTGAATTTATCACCGAATATGAATTTTGGTTAAAAAATGTCCATAAATG
>MWYX01000056.1 GCA_002050465.1 Chitinophagales bacterium 65-1 | reverse complement strand
TTACAGGATAGTGTATTATATGTTTGCTGTAACAGCAATGGATTAAAAATCTTCAATATTAATAATCCCTATTTGCCGGTTGAGCGCAAGGTGTTGAAGGACGCTAATTACAAAGATGTTATCCCTTACGGTAATTTACTTATATGTTATGTTACTACAGGCATTTTATTGTATGATATCTCCAAACCTGATGATCCTGTGTCATTAAAATTAATAGCAAACTGATTTTTTTAATTCTTAGCTATTACAATACTTTTGCATCCTTCTTAATCATTTAACTAAATCTCTGCCTAAGGTAGATCGGACATGAAAGTAATGAAGTTTGGAGGTACCAGTGTTGGCAAGCCTGAAAGAATGTTTGAGATTGCCAAGCTTATTACCAATGAAGAAGAAAGTAAAATAGTTGTGCTAAGCGCTTTAAGCGGCACAACCAATTCACTTACTGAAATAAGCATTTGCCTTGCCAAGGGAGAACGTATTGCAGCTAAACAGCATATTGATGCACTGGAACAGCATTACCAAAATTTTATTATCCAGTTGGTAAAAACAGAGGAAGCATACAGTAAGGCAAAAGATGTATTAGCAGAACACTTTGAGTTTCTTAATATTATTCTTAAAATTTCATATAGTGAAGCCTTAAACAAGGATATTCTTGCACAGGGTGAGCTATTAAGCACAAAACTTTTTGCACTATATCTTGAAGAACAAAAAATAGATCATGTATGGTTGCCTGCACTGGATTTTATGACCATAGATATGACAGATGAACCCCAGATCGGAAGCATAAAAGTTAAGCTTACACAATTACTTAAGCGCCATAAGGAAACTAAACTTTTTATTACCCAGGGTTATATTTGCCGCAATGCAAAAGGGGAGGTAGACAACTTAAAAAGAGGAGGTAGTGATTATTCAGCTTCATTAATAGCTGCAGCTACCAATGCATCGGTATGTGAGATATGGAGCGATATTGATGGAATGCACAACAGTGATCCCCGGATAGTAGATAATACAAAACCGATTGAGCAGTTAAGTTTTGAAGAAGCGGCTGAGCTTGCCTACTTCGGTGCTAAGATTTTACACCCGGCAAGTATCTGGCCGGCACAATATTTTAATATCCCGGTTAAATTATTAAATACGTTACATCCTGATGCAAAAGGAACAATAATAAAAAGTGAAGCAGGGAGTGTAGGTGTAAAAGCTGTGGCTGCAAAGGATTTTATTACTGCTATAAAAATTAAAAGCAGCAGGATGCTGCTTGCTTATGGTTTTTTGAGAAAGATATTTGAAGTGTTTGAAAAATACCGTACTTCTATTGATATGGTAACCACATCGGAAGTGGCAGTTTCTTTATCCATTGACAATGATGCATACCTCAAAGAGATAATTAAAGAACTTGAACTTTATGGTACAGTGGAAGTTGATACTAATCAAACCATTGTTTCCATCGTAGGTAATCAAATAACTGAAACAAAAGATGTTTTGCGTAGAATTTTTAAAACAATTCCTGATATTCCTATACGTATGGTTAGCTATGGGGGCAGTAAGCATAATATTTCCTTCCTTATTTCAAGGGAATATAAAGAACAGGCCTTACGGCAATTAAATGCAGAATTATTTTCGGATTAACCCAATTAACTTTTATCTCTGCAATAATAAATGAGCTAAAATCTTTTTAAACAGGGGTTTCCTTTCCACTTTATGTCCATATTATTGCCCTTTTCAGGCTATGCAATGAAATAAATTATTTATTTGTTCATTCTATTTGTCATTAACCATTCCTAATTTCTCTATTATAAAAAAATTTGATATATGTAATCCCGGTATTGATACCATTATATTTGAGTTATCACCTAAATTCTTGCATTGTTTTTGATATAGAACCATTAAACATACTAAATTATTCACCATTAAAATAAAACGATTATGAAACGTATTGTAATGTTAAGCTGTTTGTTATTATTTATGCTTACCGCTAACCAGGTAATCGCACAGGAAAAAATAAAAGTTACTGATGATAAAACTAAAATTAAGACTGACACCTCCATAGTAAAGACAAAAGATGATAAAACCAAGGTAAAGAGTGATACTTATAAACGAAAAACCAAGGATGATAAAACAAAAGTAAAGGCTGGTGATGATAAGACTAAAATAAAAACTGACGGAGTAGATGATAAGACTAAAGTAAAAGTGGATGACGATAAGACAAAAATAAAAACTGATGACGATAAGACTAAAATTAAAGTGGATGATGATAAGACAAAAATAAAAACTGATAATAATCAGGTAATAGTTACTAATCCGGGTGGCATGAATACTAATCCATATACCGCCAGTTATTCTTCTAATTTTGTAATAGGTAATCCTGCACATACAAACATGATAGTTGATATGTGGAAAGATTGGGACGATAATGCATTTGACAGGCACAATTATTGGGCAGACACTATTACCGTATACTTACCTGATGGTACGGTTTTAAAAGGAAGAGATTCAACTTTAGCTGGCGCTAAGAGATTCCGGGGCAGTTTAAAAAGTGCTAAAAGTACAATTGATGCATGGGTACCGTTAAGGAGCACAGATAGAAATGAAGACTGGGTTGCTATCTGGGGTACAGAAACGGATACATGGCCAGACGGCAGGGTTGAAAAAATGCAGATACATGAAGTATGGAGAATAAATAAGGACGGCAAAATTGACCTGATGAGGCAATTTACAGCAAAGCCTTCTCCACAGCAATAGTATAGCACGAAAGCATATAAACAAAGAAGCCCGGTTTATTCGGGCTTTTTTGTTGTAACACCTTAATTGTATTTGCAATTATATAATTATCATAGCATCGCCATAACTAAAAAACCGGTATTTATCTTTTATAGCTTTTTTGTAAGCTTCCGTCATGAGATCGTATCCGGCAAATGCACAAGCCATAATTAGGAGGCTTGTTTTGGGCAAATGAAAATTTGTTACCAGGGCATCGGCAATATTAAATTTATAAGGAGGATGAATGAAATGATTTGTCCATCCTTCTGAAGGCTTTAATAATTTTTGCGCGGTAAAGGAAGATTCCATTGCCCTCATAGTAGTTGTGCCGATAGAGCAAATCCTTCTGCCATTTTCTTTTGCTTTGTTTACAATATTACAGGCTTCTTCTTCAATACGGTAATATTCAGCATCCATTTTATGCTTGCTCAGGTCTTCAACTTCAATAGGCCGGAAAGTTCCAAGCCCCGTATGCAGGGTAACTTCTGCAAATCGGATACCCTTTATTTCCAAGCGCTTTATCAGTTCAGGACTAAAATGCAGCCCTGCAGTTGGGGCTGCCACAGCGCCTTCATGCTTTGCGTATACAGTCTGGTAACGTTCTTTATCTTCTTCTTCAGGCTTTCGCTTTATATATTTTGGCAACGGGGTTTCCCCCATAAAATACAGCATCTTCCTGAATTCATCTTCAGCGCCATCCCATAAAAAACGAATGGTACGTCCACGGCTTGTTGTATTATCAATAACCTCAGCAACAAGTTCATCATTCTCCCCAAAATATAATTTATTTCCTACTCTTATTTTTCTTGCCGGGTCTACAATAACATCCCATAACCTATTTTGCTTATGTAATTCTCTTAACAAAAAAACCTCGATCTTGGCGCCCGTTTTCTCTTTGCGGCCATACATACGTGCCGGGAATACTTTTGTGTTATTTACTACAAATACATCTTTATCGTCAAAATAATCAAGAATGTCCTTAAAGTGTTTGTTGTCAATTCTACCGGTTTTCCTTTCAATTATCATCATACGGCTTTCCTCCCGTTTTTTGGTAGGATTTTGAGCGATGAGATTTAAAGGGAGATCAAATTTGAATTGTGATAATTTCATGTGCAATTATAAATTTAGAATTAATTGTCACATGCCATTTACTGTATGTTACAGAAGATATGTCCCCAAAGTTTTGGGGCACTTATCATGTTACGGCATGATTTTTTAAGTGTGCAAAGGTAAGGTTTTGTATTGAGATATAAATTGGCAGTTTAAATTACCGTTCCTTTTGGTATAGAAGCTATTAATTTTTTAGTATAATCGTTTTTAGGGTTGAAATACACTTCATCTGCAGTACCACTTTCTTCAATTTTTCCTTTATTCATTACCATTATCCTGTCACTGATATAACGCACTACAGAAAGATCGTGGGAAATGAAGATAGAGGTAAAGCCAAATTCCTTTTTCAGATCATTTAATAAGTTTAATACCTGTGCCTGCACACTTACATCTAATGCAGAAACGCTTTCATCGCATATCAAAAAATCAGGATTCAATCCCAATGCCCTTGCAATACAGATCCGTTGCCTTTGCCCACCACTAAATTCGTGAGGATAGCGGTTAAAATGTTCAGGCCTTAAATTTACTTTTTCTAATAATTCAATTACTTTATCCTTTCGCTGTTTATTATTTTGCAGCAATCCATGAATTTTCATTGGCTCCTGTATGGCACTGCCAATAGTTATACGGGGGTTAAGCGATCCATAAGGATCCTGGAAAATGATCTGAATATCCTTTCTCATTCTTCTCATTTCTTTCTTCTCAATATGTGCAATATCTTTTCCCTCAAATAAAATATTTCCTGCAGTAGGTTCAATTAACCTGATCAAAGCTCTTCCCAATGTGGTTTTGCCACAACCGCTTTCTCCCACCAATCCAACTGTTTCGCCTTTCATTATTTCAAAACTTACATCATCAACAGCTTTAAATTCGGAAAGTGTTTTCCCAAAAAAATTCTTTCTCATGGGAAAATAAACTTTAAGGTTTTGAACTTTAAGGATTGGAATTGATGATCCAATGTCCGATGTCCGATGTCCGATGTCCGATGTTGAATGAATTTGTTCTTCACTATTGACTATTGACCATTGACTATTGACTGTTTTTATTTCCTCTTTAACTTGTTTATCAAGAAAATCACTCACCACCGGAAGCCGCTTCCCTTTTGAATGTAATACAGGTCTGCAAGCCAGCAGCGCCTGCGTATACGGATGTTGTGCATTAAAAAAAATGTGTTTTACACTGCCTGCTTCTACGATATTACCTTTATACATTACAATTACTTTGTCAGCAATTTCGGCCACGAGGCTAAGATCATGAGTAATATAAATAACTCCCATTTCATGTTGCTGCTGTAAATTTTTTATTAATTGCAGAATGGTTTTTTGTACAGTAACATCCAGCGCTGTAGTTGGTTCATCCGCAATTAATACAGATGGGTTACAACTCATTGCCATTGCTATCATCACTCTTTGTTTTTGGCCACCACTTAACTGGTGAGGATAACGATTTACAATATTTGTTGCATCAGGAAGTTTTACCTGCTGAAATAATTCAATGGTTTTTTTTCTGGCAGCACTTTTAGTTTTTTTATAATGTAATTGAATTGCTTCCATTACCTGGCTGCCGCAGGTTTGCACAGGATTCAGTGATGTCATCGGCTCCTGAAATATCATAGCAATTTCATTTCCACGGATAGCCCTCATTTCTGACTCTGATAGTTTGAGAAGGTCTATGGGGTTCCCGGATTTTTTTGAAAATAAAATCTCTCCTGATACATATTTTGCGGGAGGGCTTTGCAATAACTGCAGGATAGAAAGTGATGTAACAGATTTGCCGGAGCCGGATTCGCCTACAATGGCAACGATCTCGCTTTTGTTTATTTCAAAAGAAACATTTTTAACAGCTGAGGTACTGCTATACTCTGTTTTAAAATCAACAGAAAGGTTTTTTATTTGCAGAAGGGGGAACAATAGAGTAATAGTTAAAAGTTATTTGGGAAAAAGTATAACCACTGCTAGGCACCTCCCACATCAAAACTTTAAATGCCTTACGGTTAATCCATTATTCATTAACTGCTTTAGAGAATCCACACCTATCTTTAAATGCCTTTCTACAAACTGAGCTGTAACTGTAATATCGCTTGCTTCAGTTTTTACCCCTTCAGGAACCATAGGTGAATCGCTTACTAAGAGTAATGCACCTGTAGGTATTTTATTATAGAAGCCAACCGTAAAAATGGTGGCGGTTTCCATATCAATTGCATATGCACGGATTTTTTGGAGGTAAGTTTTCAATTCTTCATCATGTTCCCAAACACGGCGGTTAGTAGTATAAACTGTACCTGTCCAATAATCGTATTCATATTCTCTGATAGTAGTTGAAATTGCTTTTTGTAAAGCAAATGCCGGTAATGCCGGAACTTCCGGAGGAAAGTAATCATTGGATGTACCTTCGCCTCTTATTGCAGCAATAGGTAATATTAAATCACCAATTTTATTTCGCTTTTTCAATCCGCCGCATTTGCCAAGGAATAATACGGCTTTTGGCTGTATTGCGCTAAGCAGATCCATTACAGTAGCTGCAGTGGGACTTCCCATACCAAAATTTATAACGGTAATATTATTAGCCGTAGCGCATTGCATGGGCTTATCAAGGCCGGTTATTTTTACGGTATTCCATTCAGCAAACATGGTTACATAATTGCTGAAATTGGTAAGTAAGATATATTCACCAAAATTTTCCAGCTTTTCTCCTGTGTATCTGGGTAACCAATTCTCTACTATATCTTTTTTTGTTTTCATCCGGTTCTATTAATGCAATAGTTGTTTATTTGTGAAAGTGTCGGTACACAACTAATACGGACCATTGATAAAAATACAAAAATAATTATTGAGGCAGCTTATGATTAAGATCGAATATCCAAAACATCAATTCAAAATAAAAAAAGAAAATAATGCAGAGCTGATATTTGATGGGTTTCGGAAACGCTGGATAATATTAACTCCTGAAGAATGGGTAAGGCAAAACATACTTCAATATATTACCGCCATAAAAAACTATCCGGCAGCATTAATTGCAATTGAGAAAGAAATTTATTTAGGAGAATTAAAAAAGCGCTGCGATATTGTTATTTATAACAGGCAATCTTTACCATGGATGATTATTGAGTGCAAAGAAATGAATGCGGCACTTAATTCGCAGGTTTTAGAACAAATTCTTCGTTACCATATTACTCTTCCTGCAATATACCTGGTGATAACCAATGGCAGCTATTGTATTGGGTTTGAAAAAAAAGACGGGCAGTTTTATGAAATTGATGAACTGCCGGAATATAATAAAGACCTGTGAAGTTTTTAATTCTCACAAGTATAATTTCAGCTTTTAAGGGAATATTCCTAATTCCGCATAGGAAGTAGCAACCTTATTTATGGCGCAAACATATGCAGCGGTACGCATATCCGGGATGTTCGGGTTTGCATGCCAGATGTCCATTATTTCTTTTGTAGCTGTAATCATCGTTTCTTCCAAACCACTTCTAACCAGGTCAACTTCATCAGCACCATGCATAATAAATTCGCGTTCTGCTGTGCTAACCTTTTTGTTAGTGAGTTCTTCTATTTGCCCCAGAATATGATGATTCATATTTTCTGTAAAACGTTTTTCCATTCGTCCATAGCGTACATGACTAAGATTTTTGAGCCATTCAAAATAACTAACAGTAACTCCGCCAGCATTTAAATACATATCGGGTACAACTATGGCACCCTTTAATGCTAATATTTCATCTGCATCAGGCGTTAACGGACCATTAGCGCCTTCACCAATTATCTTTGCTTTTATTCGTGAAGCATTTTCTCCGTTGATAACATTTTCCAGGGCAGCAGGGATTAATATATCACAATCCATTTCCAAAGCATCTTCTGATTTTTCAAAATTGGTTGCACCCTCAAAATCATTAATAGAGCCCGAACTTTTTCGATGTTTAACAACTGCATCTATATCTAAGCCATCATTGCTCCAGATAGCGCCTTCGTATTCGGCTAACCCTACAATTTTTGCGCCTGCCTGCTGAAAAAATAATGCTGAATGATATCCTACATTTCCCAATCCCTGTACACAAACACGCTTACCTTCTACGCCAGTTGTTAAACCTAATTTATCCATAACAGCCTTCATATTGCATACTTCACGCAAACCATAAAAAACACCTAACCCTGTTGCTTCTGTACGACCTCTTACTCCGCCCTGCGAAACGGGTTTACCTGTTACACAGCCTGCGGCATCTATTTCTCCGGGATGCATGGCAACATACGTATCAAGTATCCAGGCCATTTCCCTGGCGCCCGTTCCATAATCAGGAGCGGGAACATCTGTGCCGGGTCCAATAAAATTTTTCTTTATTAATTCTGCTGTATATCTGCGTGTAATCTTTTCAAGTTCGTATGCCGAATATTTTTTAGGATCGATCTTAATTCCGCCTTTGCCGCCGCCAAAAGGCACGTTTACTATTGCGCATTTGTAGGTCATTAAAGCTGCCAAGGCCATCACTTCATCCTGGTTAACTGCCATGCTAAACCGGATACCACCTTTACAGGGTGTTTTATGGTGTGAATGCTGAACACGGTAAGCTTCTATGGTTTCTACCTTATCACCAATTTTTACCGGAAAGCGCATTTGATAGACACTATTGCATTGCTTGATCTGTTCCAAAATTCCTGCATCCCACTCTGTAAAAATGGCTGCTTTATCAAAACTTCTTTCTACACTTTGAAAAAAACTATACGGCTTTTCTGATGACATAAAAATATTTTAATAGTAATCAATCGTTTTTAGTAAGATTCAATCGTTATTTTTTTCAAACCTGCTTATTTTTTTATCTATCATTAACACATAAATAAATAAGCCAATTAAAATTGTAAGGCATACGGCAACTACTACATAAATCTTTCCATTGCTACGCATTGAATCAGCCATCGCAACATTACCCTGAGCAAAAGAAGCACAACTTAACAATAAACATCCTGCAATAAACGTGAAACGTGAAACGTGAAACATGAAACGTGAATCTAATACAAACGTATGAATCATTCGCATTAATCTTCTTCTTTTGCTCCCCCATTGGGGGAGATAGAGGGGGCTGGTTTTAGGCATTCATCAGAGTTTTATCTTTTAATAATTGTAAACGAATTTTAATCGTTGCTATCCATACACCAAGCAATGTCCATCCAATAATTGCAGGATAAAATATGATCCTTAACCTGCTGTCAATATCATTAAAATTTAGGGCAGGGTTTCCGCTATCACTGCCGGGTGCGCCGGGATGCAGGCTTCCGACTAACCTGGGTACTATCCATATACTTGGAAATAACATTGCAAAAGCAAAAATATTATACACCGCACTAACACGTGCTCTTTTATCAATATCGGTAAGTGATCCCCTTAAAACAAAATATGCTCCGTAGATTAATAACGCAATGGCAGCGCCAATAAGCTTTGGTTCTTTTAATACACTTGCCAGTGATTGATTCTGGTCAGATATCCATGTATAATTTGCCCAGATAGTGCCGGTTGCATACCCTAATACTCCAAAAAAACTTCCCACTGCTGCAAAATTGGCTGCAAAAATATCATTGCGGTGGTTGGATGTGCGAAGATATTTAATGCTGTATATAAAGCTTATTATAAATAAGATCATCATCCCAAACCACATGCAAACATGAAAGTAAAGGTTTCGGATAGATTCGTTTAAGATTGGTAAACGGGGCACATCTAATAAAAAGCCGCCAATAATTGTATAGGCAAGTAAAATAAATGATAATATTTTCCACCAGCTTTTCCTCACAAAGAAAGAAATACTTTTTTCAGGGGCGAAGTTAGGGGAAACTGATTCAAAATAACAAGAGGATTTACGAAATACAAGTAGGAATATATCCGTAAGAAACAGGAAACTTAATCTTTAATTTTTTTTTTGCTTTCTCAAAAAATTTATTTTCCATATCATTCACTCTTTCCATAAATAAGGAAAAAGTATTATTGCCAACACAACCACCAACGCATCCAGACCTATAATTAACGAGGCTAATTGCAATACAGCGCCTTCTTTAAATACTTCTGCAAAAGCTGCTTTACTCAACTTCATCAATAATAATAATTGTGGCAGAATTACAGGAAAACCAAGAATTGCAATGAGAGCGGCATTCTGCTGGGCTTTACCTGCAATGGCGCTCATTAATGTAAAAACCATGCTTATACTAGCTCCGCCTAAAATCACAATGCCTATAAAACGAAGACTGTTGCTTACGGGATTATTTAAAAAGATAAAAAAAAGTGCAAGGCTGATAATACTCATTACTATCATAAGTATTATATTGTACAATAACTTACTTATGATAAATTCTACTGGAGATGCAACTGAATAAAAATATAGCATACGTCCTTTGCTTTCCTGCAAAAAACTTTTAGCAACTGTATTAATGCACACAAACAATTGTATCACCCAAAATAATCCATTCCAAATATTAGCAGCAGGCTGGTCGATGGAAAGAAATAGGACAAAAATGGTAGATGCTATATATAATAACACCCCATAAAAAGTATGTTGTTGCCTTAATTCAAGAACTATATCTTTTTTAAGTAAGGTTAAAATTCTATTGTTCATTTTAACTTATTACAATTGAGCACAGTGCCTGCACCTGGGTTCATAAATATCTTTTTCTCCAAGCACAACTTGTCCTTCTAATGCAATTTTACGGTAAGAAATATTGGCAATATTTCCACACTGCATACATATGGCATGCAGCTTTGTTATATAATCGGCAATAGCCAGTAATTTAGGCATGGGCCCAAAAGGATTTCCAAGATAATCCATATCCAATCCTGCAACAATTACCCTGATTCCTTTTAATGCAAGTTGCTCACATACCATAACAACCTGGTCATCAAAAAACTGTGCTTCATCAATACCTACTACATCTACATCTTCCGCCATTAATAAAATAGTTTGAGAATTATCTACCGGTGTTGAATGAATTTTATTTTCATCATGACTTACAATTTTTATTTCATCATACCTAACATCAATTGAAGGCTTAAATATTTCGGCTTTTAGATTGGCTATCTTAACTCTTTTTAACCTGCGAATCAATTCTTCAGTTTTTCCGCTGAACATGCTTCCGCAAATAACTTCTATCCATCCTCTACGTTCGCCTTTAAAATTCGGTTCAATAAACATAATTAGTAAATATTTTTAAATTCAATTTGTACCTTAGCTAATGTGCAAAGGTTAAAATGATTTTACATGAAATCAAAAACATTAATTTCATTTTTTAATTAGTTACAACTTAGCACTTAAAGTATTTAATTAAATGGAAAGAGTGCATACACTCATAGAAAAATTACAACAACAGCTTGCGGAGAATGTTGCAGCAGATAAATTACTGGTTACGGTACAAATGCTTCAATCTGAATTAATGCAACAAAAAGGAGCTTCCACTGATACAAATAAGGGAAAAGTTGCTATTTTAATGCCTGGCCAAACCTATAACAATATCCTGCTGCAAAATGATACAACACAAACGGAGCAACACATTCCGGAAAGTGAAAAAATAGTGGAGGTTTTAAAAGTAGATGAAAAAGAAATAGAACAAGAACTGGAAGAGATCAAAAGAAATGCAGAGGTAAAAAATCAAATGAGTGTAAATGCGAAGCCTGTTCTTATGTTTGATCCTATAGAAGAGGTGCCTACATTAACACACCAAACCCATGCACCAGGTACCTTAAAAAATATCAATGAGTCTACCGGCAAATCAGAATCGTTGAATGATAAATTAAAGCAAAGTAAGATTGAACTTTCTGACACGCTTACAGAAGCTCCGGTACGGGATCTAAAAAAGGCAATTGGAGTTAATGACAGGTTTCTGTTTATTAATGAATTATTCAGGGGTGATGAGGCAATGTATGAAAGGAGTATAAAAACTATCAATAATTTTTCGATTTATCCTGAAGCTCAGTACTGGATTGAAAGGGAGCTTAAGGTAAAAATTGGATGGAAAGATTCGGATCCGATCGTAAAACAATTTGATCAGTTGATTAAGAGGCGATTTTCCTGAATATACTGCATTATTATTTTTGTTGCACCTGCCTTATCGTAAACATACTCTTTAGCATCAATACTTCTTTGTTTTAATTCTTCTGCATTATTGAACAAATTGGTTACAGCTTTTTCGAGTTCAATCGCATTTTCTATGCTTATTCCTCCACCGCATTCAATTAATTCTTCTGCTTCCAGATTTTTTTTAATCTCGGGCCCAAAAATAACCGGCTTTCCATATACTGCAGCCTCTAAAATATTGTGCAGCCCATCATGGCCAAATCCGCCGCCGACGTAGGTTATGTGGGCATATTTATAAAGCCTGGAAAGCATACCAATGTTATCGATAATAAGAATGTTTACAGTTCCCTTTTGGCCGTTTAAATCCAATTCTGAATAAAATATTGAACCAGGAAATTGTTTCCTTACATACTTAAGATTTTCTTTGTCAACTTTATGCGGTGCAATAATAAATTTGATAGTATTATTGATTCTTGCATGATGTACCCATGCGGCTTCGTCGTCTTCCCAGGTGCTACCGGCAACAACAACTTTACTATTGCTACAAAATTCTTTTATTAATGCTACGTCGTTAAAATTTTGAGCAATATCAATAACCCGATCAAACCTTGTATCGCCCGAAACAATTACATTTTTAATATTGATACTTTCCAATAAAACTTTTGAAGATTCATTCTGAACAAAGTGATAAGTAAAATAAGAAAGCATTTTTTCCCAAAACCTCCCATACCATTTAAAAAATGGCTGATCTTTTCTAAAAGCTCCTGATATTAATAATGTAGGAATGTTTCTTTTTTTCAATTCATGTAAATAATAATACCAGAATTCATATTTCACCCAGAGTACTAATGTTGGGTTAATAAGATTGATAAATTTTTTTGCATTTGCAGCCGAATCGTTCGGTAAATAGAAAATATAACCAGCCCCTTTAAAATTTTTTTCAATTTCATATCCTGATGGAGAAAAGAAAGTAATTACAATGCTGTAACGGGGATATTCCGCTCTTATTTTTTCAATAAGGGGTCGGCCCTGCTCAAATTCGCCAAGGCTTGCACAATGCATCCATATAGTTTCAATTTTATCAGAAGAATTTAATGAAGGGAATTTATTTCTGCCTTTTATCCAAAGTCTTGCTTTATCATTCCATAAAGATGCAGTATGAACTCCCCAGGGGTAGAGTTTTACAAAAATGATATAAAGTAACAGGTTCAAAATATCTCTTTAAATGAACAAATCTAAATTCTTCCTTTTAGAAGTTATTTATAAAAATTTCTTTCAAAAGGAAATCGTGGACTTAATTTCTCTTTCATGTTTCAATTGTTATCTTTGCGGCCGTTTTAAAAAGTAATTATGAAGCCGATACAAATGGTTGATTTAAAACAGCAATATCTCAACATAAAGCCTGAGATAGACAATGCTATTTTAAATGTGCTGGATAGTTCTGTATTTATCGGTGGAAAACAGGTAACTGATTTTGCAACTAATCTTTCAAACTACCTTGGTATTAAACATACTATACCATGCGCTAATGGTACAGATGCTTTACAAATTGCAATGATGGCGCTTGATCTGCAACCGGGTGATGAGGTAATTACACCCTCTTTTACTTATATTGCAACAACAGAAGTTATTGCATTACTTAAATTAAAACCTGTATTTGTTGAAGTAGATAAAAAAACATTTTGTATAGATCCTGCCGCAATTAAAAGTGCAGTAACATCAAAAACAAAAGCCATTGTTCCGGTCCATTTATATGGACATACAGCCAATATGGAAGAAATAATGGAAATTGCTGTTGAGCATAACTTAGCGGTTATTGAAGATAACGCCCAGGCTATTGGAGGAGACTATATATTTAAAAATGGATCAAAGAAAAAGTCCGGAACGATTGGACATATTGGTACTACTTCTTTTTTCCCCAGTAAAAACTTGGGATGTTACGGAGATGGCGGGGCTATCTTTACAAATGATGATGCATTAGCGGAAAAATTAAAGATGATTGCAAATCATGGGCAAAAAGCAAAATATTACCATGAGATTGTTGGATGCAATTCAAGATTAGATGCAATGCAGGCAGCGGTATTAAATGTAAAGTTTACTTTGTTGGATAAATATATTGCTGCACGACAAAAAGCAGCTGCTTATTATGATAAGGCTTTTTCGAATCATGCGAAAATAACCACCCCTTATAGAGCTGATCATAGTACACATGTTTACCATCAGTATACTTTGATTTTAGAGGATGCAAACAATTCCGATAGCTATCGGAATGCATTACATAATTTTTTGGCGGAGAACAATATTCCTTCGATGATATATTATCCGGTGCCTTCACATCGCCAAAAAATGTTTGAGGCATTTGGCGGTGCTGATTATAATTTACCAGTAACAGATTGGTTAACGGACAGGGTAATATCATTGCCAATACATACTGAAATGGATGAAGATCAACAAGAATATATTGTAAATAAAGTATTAGATTTTGTAAATAAATAAACCAATATGAATATCGCAGTAATTGGAACAGGTTATGTTGGGTTGGTTACAGGTACATGCTTTGCAGAAACAGGCAATGATGTTACCTGTGTAGATATTGACAAGAATAAAGTGAAAAAATTGTCTTCCGGCCAGATAACAATCTATGAACCAGGCCTGGAGAAAATATTTGTTAGAAATGAAAAAGAAGGAAGATTGCATTTCACAACATCTTTAAAAAACGGAATTAAAGACGCAAAAGTTATTTTTTTAGCCTTACCTACGCCGCCGGATGAAGATGGAAGCGCAGATTTAAAATATATATTAGGTGTAGCAAAGGATTTGGGTACACTTATCACAAAAGATGAGTATAAGATAATTATTGATAAGAGTACTGTACCGGTAGGCACCTCGGAAAAGGTTCATACAGCAATTCTTAAAAGTGCTATTAATAGCCAGGGAATTGATATCAGCGAATCTTTTGATATTGTGAGCAATCCGGAATTTTTGCGGGAAGGCGTGGCTGTAGATGATTTTATGAAACCTGACAGAGTTGTAATTGGCACCTCATCTGAAAGAGCGAAAAAGATATTAGGTGAATTGTATGCCCCGTTTGTAAGGCAGGGTAATCCTATAATATATATGGACGAAAAATCGGCAGAGCTAACCAAGTATGCAGCTAACTCATTTCTTGCTACAAAAATTTCATTTATGAATGAAATTGCCCAGCTTTGTGAAAAAGTAGGTGCTGATGTAGACATGGTTCGCAAAGGAATAGGCAGCGATGAAAGGATTGGAAGAAGATTTTTATTCCCCGGAATAGGTTATGGTGGAAGTTGCTTTCCTAAGGATGTTAAAGCATTGGAAAAATCTTCACGGGAAATTGATTACGACTTTAAAATTTTGAAAGCGGTAATGCACGTAAATGAAAAACAAAAACTGCACTTGGTAAAAAAAATAAAAAGCTATTTTAAAAATGATCTTAAAGGTAAAAAAATAGCGCTATGGGGATTGGCATTTAAACCTAATACCGATGATATAAGAGAAGCATCTGCATTAACGATGATTGAGGAATTAACAAAAGCGGGTGCAAAGATTTCCGCCTTCGATCCGGAAGCTATGGCCAATGTAAAAAAAGAGATAGGAAATATAATTGAATATACGGAAACTCAATATGATGCTTTAAATAATGCAGATGCATTAGTTATTGCAACAGAGTGGAGTGAATTCAGGACACCCGATTTTAATAAAATGGGGGCTCTCTTAAAAGATAAAGTAATTTTTGATGGCCGTAATTTATTTGATCTCAATCAAATGGAAGAATGCGGGTTTCATTATGAAAGTATTGGAAGAAGGATCATCACAAACAATAATTAATTCTTCATGCAAAAGCGAATTCTTATAACCGGTGCGGCAGGATTTTTAGGATCTCATCTTTGTGACAGGTTTATCAAAGAGGATTATTTTGTAATTGGGATGGATAATCTAATAACAGGAGATCTTAAAAACATTGAGCATCTTTTTAAATTGCAGCAGTTTGAATTTTATCATCATGATGTTTCAAAATTCATTCATGTTCCCGGTGAATTAGATTATATTTTACATTTTGCATCTCCTGCAAGTCCTATAGATTATTTAAAAATTCCGATTCAAACATTAAAAGTTGGTTCTCTTGGTACACATAATTGTTTAGGTTTGGCTTTATCAAAAAAAGCAAGGATTTTAGTGGCATCTACAAGCGAAGTGTATGGTGATCCGCTTGTTCATCCGCAAACAGAAGAATATTGGGGAAATGTTAACCCTGTAGGCCCCCGGGGAGTATATGACGAGGCAAAGCGTTTTCAGGAAGCCATAACAATGGCTTATAATAGTTTTCATGGATTGGAGACAAGGATAGTAAGAATATTTAATACTTATGGCCCCCGTATGAGATTGAATGATGGCAGGGCTTTACCTGCTTTTATCGGGCAGGCGTTAAGAGGAGAAGACTTAACGGTATTTGGTGATGGTAGCCAAACCAGAAGCTTTTGTTATGTAGATGATTTGATAGAGGGAATTTATCGTTTGCTAATGAGTGATTATTTCATGCCTGTAAATATTGGTAATCCGGATTGGATAACACTGAAAGATTTTGCAGAAGAAGTTATTCAACTTACCGGCACAACACAAAAAATAATTTATAAACCGCTGCCACAGGACGACCCTAAACAGCGCCAGCCTGATATTTCGAAAGCCAAAAAAATATTAGAATGGGAGCCTAAGGTTTCACGGAAGGAAGGTTTAAAAATTACTTATGAGTATTTTAAATCTTTGCCGGAAGAAGAATTAAATAAGCTTCCAAAAGAATTTCAAAGCAGAAGATAAAATTTTAAAGATGTATCAGGGATTAATTGATAAAGAGAAAAAATTAGCAGTGATCGGGCTTGGTTATGTTGGATTACCAATTGCACTTGAATTTTCTAAGAAACTTTCAGTGGTTGGATTTGATATTAATGAAGACCGCATAAAATTAATGAAGCAGGGCGTTGATCCCAGTGAGGAATTAGATAAAGAAGCCTTTGAAGACTGTAATATTGAATTCACTTCTGACATAGATGTTTTAAAAACAGCAAATTTTTATATTGTAGCCGTTCCTACACCGGTTGATGAACACAATGTACCTGATCTGCGTCCGGTGAAAAAAGCAAGCGATACCATAGGGAAAGTAATTAAAAAAGGCGATTATGTAGTGTTTGAATCCACAGTTTATCCAGGTTGTACCGAAGATGATTGTTTACCGATTATTGAAGAATTATCTGGCTTAAAAAATATAGTGGATTTTAAGCTTGGCTACTCACCTGAAAGAATAAATCCGGGTGATAAGGAACATACTTTAACCAATATAATAAAAGTGGTTAGCGGATGCGATAATGAAAGTTTAGAGGTGATAGCGAAGGTGTATGACTTAGTTGTGGATGCTGGTGTTCATAAAGCATCTTCTATAAAAGTTGCTGAGGCTGCCAAAATTATTGAGAATACACAAAGGGATCTGAATATTGCTTTGATGAATGAGCTTTCCATCATTTTTGATAAAATGGGAATAAATACCTACGAAGTGCTTGAAGCTGCCGGCACCAAATGGAATTTTTTAAAATTTCAGCCCGGGCTGGTTGGTGGGCATTGTATAGGGGTTGATCCGTATTATCTAACTCATAAGTCAAAAGAACTAGGGTATGATTCTCAGGTAATACTTGCCGGCAGAGCTATTAATGATGGGATGGGAGGATATATTGCAAAAAAAGTGTTGCAACATATCATACACTATAATGGTAATGTAAAAGATGCAAAAGTTTTAGTGATGGGCGCTACATTTAAAGAAAATGTAAGTGATATACGTAATTCAAAAATTGCAGATGTAGTAAAGGAATTACAATCTTATTCGCTTAATGTTCATGTTACTGATCCGCATGCATCAAGTGAACAGCTTGCGCATGAATATGGATTTGGACTAACGCAGGAACTCGAAAATGATTATGATGCAATTATCATTACTGTGCCGCATAACGATTATAAAAAATTGAATGATGCAGAATTTGTTGCAGTAACAAAACCCCATGCAATTATTGCAGATCTTAAAGGCATTTACCGTGGTAAAATAACCAGCAGAACCTATTGGAGTTTGTAATCAATATTGAATAGTAAATAGTGATGGTCTATAGGTAATAGGAAACAAGTAATAATTAAGTTTGAATAAATTCCACGATAAGGATTTAAGTGATAAGAATTTTCTTGTAACCGGAGGAGCAGGCTTTATAGGTAGTCACATAACAGAATATTTATTAAAGAATGGTGCAAAAAAAGTTCGGGTGTTGGATAATATGGCAAATGGTTTTGAATCGAATCTTGCTGTTTTTAAAACGTATCCTTCTTTTGAATTTATAGAAGGTGATATTCGAAACTTTGCAACCTGCCAGCTTGCATGCAATGGCATTGATTATGTAACCCACCAGGCAGCCTTGGGTTCGGTTCCCCGCTCAATTAAAGAACCGCAAACCACTAATGATGTAAATGTTGGCGGCTTTGTAAATATTTTAAAAGCTGCTGTTGATAATAAAGTAAATCGATTTGTTTATGCTTCATCTTCTTCAGTATATGGAGATGAACCTTCTTTACCGAAAAAGGAAGAAAGGTTAGGAAACTGTTTATCGCCTTATGCAGTCAGTAAACGCGTAGATGAAATATATGCCCAGGTTTTTGCAGATGTTTATAAAATATCTGCTATTGGATTTCGGTATTTCAACATTTTTGGCCCAAGACAGGATCCTGATGGCCCCTATGCTGCGGTTATACCGTTATTTGTAAAAGGTATCATTAATAAAACTCCGGTTTATATAAATGGTGATGGAGAGCAAACCCGTGATTTTACATTTGTTGAAAATGCTGTACAGGTTAATATAAAAGCTATGCTTATTGAGAAGGAAGAAGCAATAAATAAAACTTATAACGTTGCTGTTGGGGAAAATTTTTCTGTAAACTATTTATACGATGTTGTAAGAAAATTTTTAAAAAGCGGGCATCAGCCAACTTACAGAGAGCCAAGGGCAGGTGATATAAAAAATTCTTTAGCAGATATTTCTCTTGCAAAAAATTTATTGAATTATCAACCAACTAAAAAATTTGAAGATGGATTGATTGAAACCATAGAATATTTTAAAAAGATTTATAATTAAAATTCGTATATCATACATCGTAAATCGTAAATTGAAAATATATGCCTTTTATTAAAACTGAATTTCACGGGTTGTTGATATTCGAACCTAAAGTATGGGAGGATGATCGTGGGTATTTTTTTGAAAGCTACAATCAGAAAGTATTTAGTTCGGAAGGAATTGAAATTAACTTTGTTCAGGATAACCAGGCAAGCTCAGGTTATGGAGTTATCCGCGGACTGCATTATCAGTTAAATCCATATGCTCAAACAAAGCTTATAAGGGTATTAAGCGGAACTATTTTAGATGTAGCAGTTGATATCAGGAAAAATTCGCCAACATTGGGTAAAGTATATACACTAGAATTATCAGCAGAAAATAAAAAGCAATTATTAATTCCAAAAGGTTTTGCGCATGGATATTCTGTAATAAGCCCTGTAGCGGAAGTATTTTATAAATGTGATGAATTTTATAATAAAGAAAGCGAGCAAGGTATTGCCTTTAACGATATTAATTTAAATATTGATTGGAAAGTTGATAAAAATGATGCAATAATTTCAGAAAAAGATACAGGTCATCCCGGCTTCTATGAGTGTAAGAGTAATTTTTTGTATGAAGGATAAGATTATTTAAATGAATGATTCTTTTTCTTATAAGAAAACCATTTTGGTTACAGGTTCCGGTGGGCAGCTGGGTATGGAACTATGGAAAATAGCCGATAACTATCCATCTTATAATTTTTTATTTACCACAAAGCAAGATCTTCCAATAGACAATTTTAAACTTGTAAAAAGTTTTTTTGATCAACAGCAAATTGATTACTGTATTAATTGTGCAGCTTATACCGCTGTTGATAAAGCTGAATCAGAAACTGACAAAGCATTTCTTATAAATGCTGAGGCAGCCGGAAATTTATCTCTAATATGTAAGGCACATCAAACACAGCTTATTCATATCTCTACTGATTATGTATTTGATGGAACATCTGTATCACCTTATAAAGAAGATGAAAAAGTTTCTCCTGTAAATATTTATGGCGCATCCAAATTAAGAGGAGAGGAACTGGTTTTAAATAATAATCCGTCTCCTATAATTATTCGTACTTCCTGGCTTTACTCTTCATTCGGGAATAATTTTGTAAAGACTATGCTCAGGCTTCTTAACGGGAAGCCAGGTATAAATGTAGTTAGTGATCAGTATGGTTGCCCAACTTTTGCTGCAAACCTCGCCGAAGTAATAATGGCAATAGTTAAAGAAGATAATAATGACTATTCGTATACCGGCGTTTTTCACTATTGTAATGCTGGTACTACCACCTGGTACGATTTTGCATCGGAAATTAAAAAATTCATAAAAAGTAAATGCTCAATTAATCCAATACCCTCTTCACAATATCCGGTTGCAGCTAAAAGGCCACAGAATTCAGTTCTGGATACAACAAAAATTAAGGAAACATTTGGTATAACTATTCCAAACTGGAAAGATAGCCTAAAGCAATGCCTGTTACTTCTTACCTGATTATTTGTAATAGGATTGTTATATTTGTAATCTTAAAAAAAAATAAATGAAACACCTTTCTCCATCCCGTATTTTTAGCTTTATTTTATTGCTGTTTTCTTTTTCTACACAGCTTTGCCTGGCCCAAAATAATCCGGCAGATAAATTACCTATTGATCCAAAGGTTAAAATTGGCAAATTACCCAACGGGCTTACTTATTATATAAGACAAAATAAAAAGCCCGAGCAAAAAGTTGAATTAAGGCTTGTGGTAAATGCAGGTTCTGTTTTGGAAGATGATGACCAGCAGGGATTGGCACATTTAACCGAGCATATGGCATTTAATGGCACAAAACACTTCAAAAAAAATGATATTATTTCTTTTCTTCAATCAATTGGTGTGGCTTTTGGAAATGATCTGAATGCTTACACTGGTTTTAATGAAACTGTCTACATTCTTCCTATACCAACTGATAAGCCCGGTAATATTGAAAAAGGTTTTCAAATTATGGAGGACTGGGCACATAATATAAGCCTGACCAATGTTGATATTGATGCTGAAAGACCAGTGATTTTAGAAGAGAGCCGGTTAGGAAAAGGAGCTGATGACAGGATGTTCAGAAAGATCTATCCAAAATTATTTGAAGGCTCAAAATATGCAGATCGTTTGCCAATAGGAGTAGACAGTATTATAAAAAATGCCAGTTATGAAAGTTTAAGAAGGTATTATAAAGAATGGTATCGTCCTGATTTGATGGCAGTTATTATTGTAGGTGATATTGAGCCCGGTAAGGCCGAGGATCTGATTAAAAAATATTTCAATAACCTTACAAATTCTTCAAATCCCAGGCCCAGGCTTAATGTTCCGGTAATACCTTATGCTAAAAGTACAGGTTTGGTAGTTACAGATAAAGAAGCTACCAATTATGTTATTCAGCTAAATTATTCTGCCATATCAGATCCTGTTGACGTTACTTTAACTGGTTATAAAGAAGATATTATAAAAAATATTTTTGTAACAATTTTAAATCAGCGGTTAAGAGAGCTTACGCAAAAAGAGAACCCTCCATTTTTATTTGCCGGGGCAAGCTTTGCTTCGTATGCAAGAGGCTATGAAGCATTTAATGCCCGGATCGGGATAGGTACAGGCGACCCTTTAACGGGCCTCCAGGCATTTACATCAGAACTGGAAAGGGTAAAAAAATATGGTTTTACGCAGGCTGAACTGGATAGGGTTAAAAAGAATCTTATCTCACGGATGGAGCGTATGTTCAATGAAAAAGACAAAACTGAATCGGCTGATTATGCCGAAGAATATATCAGGAACTTTTTGGTACAGGAGCCAATTCCCGGTATAGAAAAAGAATATGAATATTATCAGAAGTTAATTCCTCAAATTTCTCTAAATGATGTAAATGCAGTAGCAAATATTTTAAAGCAAAATTCACATAAGCTTATTGCTTTAACAGGTCCCGAAGCAAATTCAAAAGCGGCTTTGCCCACAGGCGAAGAACTTTTGGCTAAAGTAAATGAGGTAGAAAAACTGGAGATTAAGCCTTATGAAGAAAAAGTATTGGCAACTTCATTATTAACAACAACACCAAAATCAGGTAAAATTGTTACTACTAAAAAAGATGCTTACCTGGGTACTACTGAGCTTACATTAAACAATGGTGTTACTGTTACATTAAAACAAACTGATTTTAAAAATGATCAAATATTAATGAGTGCGGTAAGGCCTGGTGGTAAAAATAATTATAGCGTAAAAGATAAATACAATGCTGAATTTGCAACAGCTGTAGTAAGCAATATGGGAGTGGGCAATTTTTCTCCTGTTGATCTGAGAAAGATGCTTGCCGGTAAATCTGTTTCTGCCAATCCGGTATTTACAGCAACTACAGAGGGTATTAGCGGTAGCAGCACCGTAAAGGATATGGAAACTATGTTTCAGTTAATGTATTTGTATTTTACATCACCCAGGAAGGATACTTCTTTATTCAGGTCTTATATTCAAAAAAATAAATCGCAGGTGGCAATGCTGGGAGCGAATCCCCAGGTTGCATTTATAGATACGGTTTCTAAAGTGTTGTATAATAATAACCCATTAGGTCCTGTTTCAATACCTAAAGCTGAATATTTTGATAAGATAAACCTTGACAGGGCAATGCAAATATATAATGAGCGCTTTGGTAATGTAAATGGAATGCATTTTACGTTCGTTGGCAGCTTTAAAGAGGACAGCCTAAAGAATTTTATTGAAAAATACATTGCCAGCCTCCCATCTGCAAATAAAAAATTTACTTATGCAGATAATAAGGTGCGGCCGGTAAAAGGGAAAAAGAATCTGAATATTTACAAAGGCACTGAACCTAAAAGCCTAATCCTGGCCTTTTATAGCGGTGAGGTACCCTACAGTGAAGAACTTGAATTAAAAGGTGCAGCCATAGCAGAAATTTTAAATATCAGGATTTTAGAAGAACTACGTGAAAAAATCCAGGGAATTTATGGCGGCGGAATTTTCCCCCAATTTGAAAAACTGCCTTATCCGCATTATATGTTTGTATTACAGCTTCCCGGGGGGCCTGAGAAAGTAGACACCTTATTGTATGCAGCCACAAAAGAAATAGAAGACCTGAAAAAGTTTGGGCCATCAAAGGAAAATCTTGATAAGGTAAAACAACAATGGAGAGAACAATACAAGATCAACAAAAAAGAAAATAGTTTTTGGCTGAGCCAGCTGCAGGATTTTAAATTTCCCGGAAGCAACCCTAAATATTTTGTTGATTATGAAAAATATGTAAATGCATTAACTGTAAAAAGTATTCAGGATGCTGCTAAATTATTATTTACCGGTAATAATGTGGTAACAGCTATTTTACGTCCGGAAAAGAAGTGAATATTGGTGAGTGCAGGTATTATCTCTTCAAAATGCAGATGATTAATATGCAGGTATTATTTAAATAAATTCACTATTATTCTAATGTCCTTTCAGAAGTTTGGAGTATGAAAATTATAGACTGGTATATACTAAAAAAATATTTTGTTACTGTTTTATTTTTCTTATTTGCTCTCACAACCATAGCTGTAATTATAGATCTTAGTGAAAGAACGGATGACTTTGCAAAAACCAAATTACCTGCATTAACCATCCTTACTGAATACTATTTCGGATTTATTCCCAGAATTGATGCTTTACTTTTTCCCTTATTTGTTTTTTTATCAGTAATTTTTTTTACTTCAATTATGGCAAACCGTTCTGAAATAATTGCCATACTGGGTAATGGTGTAAGCTTTTTCAGGTTTTTAAGGCCCTATTTTATTGGCGGGATTATTTTATCGGTTTTTCTGTGGTGGTGCAATCAAAGTATTTTGCCGAAAGCAAATGCAAAGTGGGCTAGTTTTTCTGCTAAATATATTGATGATAGTTATGCCGGTATCCGCAATCAGTCATTTATTAACAATTACTATTTCAGGCTGGATTCTTTTTCATATGCAGGTATACGCTATTATGATACGGTAAGCCGCAGTGGTAACGGTTTTTTTGTGCAGACTTTTCGTAACAATCAGATGGTTTATAATTTACGCTCAGAAAGTATTGCATGGGATACGCTAACAAATAAATGGAAGCTAACCGGAATATCAGAAAGATTTATTAATGGTATACAGGAAGATATAAAACAACATTCCGTTATGCAGATGAAATATAATTTTAAGCCAATGGATCTGCAAAGAGACGAATACATGAAGGATAAGTTGCCAACCAAAGAACTAAATGAATTTATAAGACTAGAAAAAATACGGGGATCAGAAATTGTAAATAGGTTGATACTGGAAAAGAGTAGCCGGGATGCAGGCCCCCCATCTGTGTTGATATTAACCATGATAGGAGCTATTGTTGCCTCAAAGAAAATACGAGGGGGCAGTGGCTTTCATCTTGCTCTTGGCATAATAATAAGTGTTTTGTATATATTGGTGGGCAGATTTTCTTCTGTATTTGCCATGAAGGGTAACTTTAATCCTGTATTGGCAGCATGGATACCTAATATTTTTTTCGGGCTGCTTGCCTATTATTTCTATCGCAGAGCCCCGAAATAGTGGATTACTTTATATTAATATATTCAAAAATTATTATTCGGTATTCAATTCTTAACTTTACTTTGTTGGAATTAATTAAACTTATGGGGGTAATAAAAGATAAATTTAAAGAGAAGGCTGATGCAATGGCTGCAGAAGTGAAAGAAATATTAAAGGAACATGGAGATAAAAAGATCGGCGAAGTTACTTTATCACAAGTGTATCAGGGGATGCGTGGAATTACGGGTCTTGTAACTGAAACATCGTTGTTGGATGCTCAGGAGGGCATTAGATTTCGCGGATACTCAATTCCGGAATTACAGCAAAAGCTACCAAAAGCTACCGGCGGTTCAGAACCCTTACCTGAAGGTTTATTTTATTTAATGTTAGTGGGAGAATTGCCCAACGATGAGGATGTGCAACACCTCACCAGCGTATGGCAAAGGCGCAGCCATGTACCTAACCATGTGTTTGCCACTATTGAAGCATTGCCTGTAACTACACATCCGATGACGCAGTTTGTGGTGGCAATAATGGCTTTACAAACTGAAAGCCAGTTTGCAAAAAAATATGCTGCAGGTCTTAATAAAAAAGATTATTGGGAATCAGTATTTGATGATTCTATGGATCTTATAGCAAGACTTCCAAGAGTGGCGGCCTATATATATCGTCGTAAATATAAAAAGGGCGATCATATACAACCCAACGGATTGCTTGATTGGGCAGGCAACTTTGCTCATATGATGGGATATGAAAATGAAGGTTTCCAGGAATTAATGCGGTTATATATGACTATACATGCAGATCATGAAGGGGGCAATGTATCTGCACATACTACGCATTTAGTGGGCTCAGCATTAAGTGATCCATATTTAAGTTTCGCAGCCGGAATGAATGGTCTTGCAGGCCCGTTGCATGGCCTGGCTAACCAGGAAGTAATTAAATGGATATTTGAATTGAGAGAGGAACTTGGAAACGAATGTCCTGATAAAGACCAGATAATAGAATACGTTAAAAAAACCTTAAGTGAAGGAAAGGTGGTTCCCGGTTATGGGCATGCTGTTTTACGTAAAACCGATCCTCGATTTACTGCACAAGTGGAGTTTGGTAAAAAACATATGCCTGACGATCCGCTGGTTAAAACTGTTTGGAACATTTATGAAGCAGTGCCACCTATTTTACAATCTCTTGGAAAGGTTAAAAATCCCTGGCCAAATGTAGATGCTCATAGTGGTGCGTTGTTGGTACATTATGGAATGAAAGAGTATGAGTTTTATACTGTTTTATTTGGGGTTTCCAGGGCATTAGGCGTGTTGGCAAGTTTATGCTGGGACAGGGCTTTTGGCTTTCCTCTTGAACGGCCAAAATCAATTACCAATGCTCAGGTAAAGTTATGGTTAGAAGGTAAGGATGAAATTTGGGGTGAATAAATTTTAATAAAATATAAATTGGGGGATTAGCTCAGTTGGCTAGAGCGCTTGCATGGCATGCAAGAGGTCACCGGTTCGAGCCCGGTATTCTCCACTCAGTCTGATAATGAGGTTAATTAAATTAAATTATACCATTTAATTTTTTTATAGATTAAATATGAGTTTAATCTTTTTGAGATAAATTCTACAATGTGAGAATTTTATAAACACTTTTTTCGGTAGTTGATTTATTTAATCCCTGGTATTTATTATTCAGGGCTTTTTTATTTTAGAGAGCTTTTACAGGGAGCAATTGTATAAGATATTTTTATGTCAATGGATTGTATTTGAATAAATATTTTATACTTACTTCTTATCTTTTTTTTCTTTACCCTTTTTTAATTGCCCTTCAGTTTTTATAACAACCTTTTTAGATTGATTTCTTTTTTCATAGTTCGGATGCGTTTTTTTAGAACCAAAAACACTATTGCTGTTGGCATGTATTTTTGCTTTCGCATTAGCATGTGTGTTTGCACTTATAGCACCACTAACCCGGGGTTGCTGTTTTACAACCTTATGCGGGGGTCGTCCACCTTGTGCAAATACCGGACAATTATATAAGAATCCAACAGTGAGTATCAAAAATATAATTTTAGTTTTCATTAGAATTGAAATTATTAAACGTAAAATGCATAAATCATGCCTTAATAAAAAAATATGCGTAATTCTTTGGTTAAACTAAAAAAATTAGTATTTTTACACTAAGCAAATTAGTTTACTATGGCTATCGCCGGACAAAATTTAAAGTATTTACGTAAGCTCAGGGGCTGGACACAGGATGAGTTTGCAAATAAATTAGGAATTAAACGTTCTCTAATTGGCGCCTATGAAGAGGAACGGGCAGAACCCAGGCTTGAAGTTCTGGAACTTTTAAGTGATATGTTTAAAGTTACTCTTGATGAATTATTGCGAAAAGATTTGAGTGTTACACAGGGTGGTAATTATCTTGCTAAACGGCGTCAATTAAAAATGATGAATGCCGAAAGAAATCTTATTCATTTTGTTCCGGTGAAAGCAGCCGCAGGATACCTGGCTGGCTATGCGGATAGTGAATTTATTGATGAGCTTAATACTTTTACCTTACCAATGTTAACAGGGGGTAATTATCGTGCTTTTGAAATAATCGGCGACAGCATGATGCCAACCCCCTCGGGAAGTATTATTGTTGGTGAAAAAGTAGAAAATCTTGACGATGCAAAAAGTAATCTTGCTTATATTGTTGTAAGCAAAAATGAAGGGATAGTATATAAGAGGGTTGTAAAAAGTAATCGTATTAAAAACAAAATAACCCTGGTAAGTGATAATCCGGCATACCAGCCATACCAGGTAAATGCACATGATATACTGGAAATGTGGCAGGCTAATGCAATCATTAATAAGGTAACACAACAGCAAAGATGGGATGTAAATGCACTGGCAAATCTTGTTAATAACTTACAGGACCAGGTAAGCAATATGGCTAAAAAAATGAATTAGGTTTGTAAACATCTGCCCAATTTTCGGGCGGGCTCATAAAGATTTTGCTTCATTCTTACAATTAGGATGCGGCCGTACAGATACATCGATTAACAATTAAAAAAACACAATTATGATCAAGTTACAAATCGTAGGCAACCTTGGTAAGGATTGCATCGTAAAAGAAGTGAATGGAAAAAATGTTATTAATTTCAGCGTAGCACATACTGAAAAATTTAAAGATTCGCAGGGGAATTTGAAAGAACGTACAACATGGGTTGAATGTGCTTACTGGACGGACAGAACCGCGGTTGCACAGTATTTAAAAAAAGGCAAAATGGTTTATGCAGAAGGATCGCCTGAGGCCGATGCTTATACAAACAAAGAAAACCAGGCAGCTGCAACATTACGGATGAGAGTTCAAAATCTCCAATTATTAGGCGGTGGAGATGGGCCCCAATCTAATGGCAATAATGGAAATAGTCAATCCATGGTTACATCAGGGTCTGTAAACAATAATGCAACTACACGTATGAGTGAAGTTGCTGCTGAACCTGCAGATGATCTTCCATTTTAATTTTTTATACGATTTTTGAGAGCGATAACATTTTTGTTGTCGCTTTTTTATTTAGTAGTATGAATAAGAAAAATGAACATAGAATTGTTTATGAAAAATGATTTTCGGGGTTAAATGAATTTTGTAGATTTGGTTATTTAATGAGAGAATAAAAATATCTCACAACCACAAAAACATTTTATTTTGAAAAGAAAAGATTTTTTGCAATTGTCATCAATGGGCATTGGTGCCTTAATGATACCGGATTTTTTATCAGGTAACCCCGTTGATCCTTCGCAATTTTTAAATGAGGGTGTTGAGCGATCAGTTAAAAAATCTTTGGCAGATTTAGCTTTGAATACCGCTAAATCAAAAGGTGCCAGTTATGCAGATGTTCGCATTGGGCGCTATCTTCAACAGAATATTTCTACAAGAGAGAACAGGGTACAAAACATTGCAAATACAGAATCTTATGGCATTGGCATTCGAGTTATTGTTAATGGAACATGGGGATTTGCAGCAACCAGCGAAGTGACAGAGGTTAGTGTTATTAAATGTGCTCAATCTGCGGCAGCTATTGCAAGGGCTAATGCTAAATTGCAACGGGAACCTGTAAGATTGGCGTACCAACAAGGCTTTGGAGAGAAAACCTGGAAAACGCCAATAGAAATAAATTCATTTGAAATTCCCGTAAAAGATAAGATTGATCTATTAATGAAAGTTAATAGTGATGCTATGAAAGCAGGTGCAGGTTTTATTGGGTCCAGCTTATCTTTTGTAAATGAACAAAAATATTTTGCTTCAACTGATGGCTCATACATTGATCAGGATATACATCGCTTATGGCCTACATTTACTGTTACTGTAGTTGATAAACAAACAGGTAAATTTAAAACAAGAGATGCACTCAGTGCACCAATGGGCATGGGCTATGAATATCTTGCCGGCAAACCTTCTGAAAAAATTAAAGGTCCTAATGATTTAATTTTTTACCGCAACTCGTATGATATGGTTGAAGATGCTGTACAGGCAGCTAAACAGGCTAAGGAAAAGCATACAGCTAAATCTGTGCAGCCTGGAAAGTACGATCTTGTTTTAGATCCCAACCATCTTGGTTTAACTATTCATGAATCAATAGGACATCCTTTAGAACTTGACCGGGTTTTAGGTTATGAGGCTAATTATGCAGGAACTTCTTTTGCAACTCTTGACAAATGGAAATCCGGGAAGTTTAATTTTGGAAGTAATATCGTAAATATTGTAGCAGACCGAACTCAGCCGCATTTTCTTAATACGGTTGCTTATGATGATGAAGGCGTTCCGGGAAAAGAATGGGAACTTATCAGAAACGGAACCCTGGTTAATTACCAGGCAACAAGAGACCAGGTGCATATGCTGGGGCAAAAACAATCGCATGGTTGCTGCCATGCGGATAGCTGGAACTCTGCACAATTTCAGCGAATGCCGAATGTATCTCTTCGTGCAGGTAAAGAAAAACTGAATGTACATGACATGATCAAAAATGTTGAAAATGGGATTTACATTTTAGGTCGTGGATCTTATTCTATTGATCAGCAACGCTATAATTTCCAGTTTGGCGGACAGGTTTTTTATGAAATAAAAAATGGAAAGATAACCGGTATGCTCGACGATGTGGCTTATCAATCCAACACACAACAATTTTGGAATTCATGTGCCCAGATCTGCGATAAAGATGACTACCGCTCTTTTGGTTCATTCTATGATGGCAAAGGACAACCCAGCCAGGTAAGTGCCGTATCTCATGGGAGCTCTACCAGCCGTTTCAATAATGTTAATGTGATAAATACAAATTCCTCAAAAAATATTTAACAACACCTCATGGCAATGCTAAATGAACAGGAAGCAAAAAAAATCATAGACAAAGTATTATCTTATGCCAAAGCAGATGAAACAAGCATAAACTTAAATGCCGAACGTACAGGCAATATCAGGTATGCCCGCAATACTGTTTCTACCAGTGGAGAGGCAGATAATCTTTCACTGGCAATTACATCAATATTCGGAAAACGCAGTGGCACAGCAACGATAAACGAATTTGATGAAATTTCATTGGAAAAAACAGTGACACGGTCAGAAGAAATTGCAAGGCTGGCTCCTGAAAATCCTGAATATATGTCCCTGCTGGGTCCACAGCAATATTCAAAATCAAACACGTATTCAGAAAACACATCTAAGATCAATCCTCTCTACAGGGCAAATGCCGCTTTTGCAAGCATACAGCCATGCATAAATAAAAAATTAATTGCAGCAGGTTATCTGGAGGATAATACAGGTTTTAATGCCATTGGAAACAGCAAAGGATTGTTTGGATATAATAAGGTAACCAATGGTAATTTTTCCATCACAGTACGAACTGCAGATGAAAGGGGTTCCGGATATGCAAGGCAAAATTTTACTGATGCTTCCAGATTAAATACAAAGGCAGTAACTGAAATTGCAATGAATAAAGCAATTGCTTCCAGAGATGCTAAAGAATTGGCGCCGGGAAAATATACTGTAATCCTGGAACCGGAAGCTGGCGGTGAGTTATTACAACTCCTGATAAATACCCTGGACGCTAGAAATGCCGACGAAGGCAGAAGTTTTTTTGGCAGAAAAGGTGGTGGTAATAAAATAGGCGAAAAACTTTTTAAAGAAAACGTTCATATTTATTCTGATCCCTTCAACATTGATAATCCAGGCAGCCCATTTGCATCCGATGGACGCAGACAGGAAAAAATATCATGGATAGAAAATGGTATTCTTAAAAATCTATACTACTCAAGATACTGGGCAAATAGTAAGGGAGTGAATTCGCTTCCTTCTCCTTCCGGATTTATAATGAGCGGAACTAATCAATCACAATCAGATCTTATTAAAGAAACTGAAAAAGGTATTTTAGTTACAAGGTTTTGGTATATACGTGCGGTAGATCCGCAGACATTAGTATTTACCGGGCTAACACGTGATGGAACATTTTACATCGAGAATGGCAAAATTAAGCATGCTGTTAAAAATTTTAGATTCAATGAAAGTCCTGCAAATATGCTTACTAATTTAGAGGCTGTGGGTAAACCCGTTCGCATCTCAGGAAATATGATTCCTCCAATGAAGATTAAAGATTTTAATTTTACTTCTTTATCCGATGCTGTTTGATAATAGCATACGATTTTAGCTGGTTGAGGAAAAAGAAAAACCGCCCTGCAATCAGGACGGTTTCTACATGAACTAATAAATATTTATTACATCGGGTTTAATGGATCAACAGGATCTTTAGGAATAACCACTTTACCCCTTTGAAGTTTACTGTGTTTAAAGCTGTAGGCAAAATAAATTATAAAAC
>MWYX01000038.1 GCA_002050465.1 Chitinophagales bacterium 65-1 | reverse complement strand
GGCTATAAACCTTATTCAAATATTTAAAAAAAATTATGAACATGAAAAAGTACCTTTTAGCCTTGACCATTTTGTCAACTGCTGTTTTTACAGGTTGTAAAAAAAATGCTGGTGATATAACAACAAATGATGATGCTGTTGAAATTAACGAAGTTGCTTATACAGCACCTTCCGGACAATTTGTTCCTAACGAACTGTTAGTAAAATTTAAAGCAGGCGCCAACGAAAAAAGCCGATCACAAACACTTTTATTTATTAATGGTAAGGTATCTGAACATATTTTAACTGATGCAATGGAATCTTCAGGAGATAAGGAAGGTGTTTATCTGATAAATACTACCACCGATGTTTTTGCTGCGGTCGCAAGAATGAAAGGTGAATCAAATATAGAATATGCTGAGCCTAATTGGATTTACAATCATCAGGCTGTTTCAGATGATACATATTATACTAATGGTTCTTTATGGGGCATGTATGGAGATTCAACAACACCTGCCAACCAATATGGCAGCCAGGCTGGTGATGCCTGGGCCGCAGGGCATACCGGTTTGAAATCAGTATTTGTTGGGGTTATAGATGAAGGAATTCAATTTACCCATCCTGAATTAGATGGGCAAATCTGGACCAACCCTTATGATGCTGCTGATGGAGTAGATAACGATGGAAATGGCTATGTAGATGATATACATGGATGGGATTTTGATAAGAATAATAATACAATATATGATGGTGGTACTACTGGTATGGTGGATGATCATGGTACTCATGTATCTGGCACAATCGGTGCTGAAAAAAATGGCACTGGTGTAGTTGGTGTAAATTGGAATGTAACAATAATTTCAGCTAAATTTTTAGGCAGAAGAGGAGGTACTCTTGCAAATGCAGTTAAAGCTGTTGATTACTTCACTGATTTAAAAACACGTCATAAGTTAAATATACCAGCTACCAATAACTCATGGGGAGGAGGAGGTGTTTCTCAATCTCTTCAAGATGCAATTGAAAGAGCAAATGCAGCAAATATTTTATTTATTGCAGCTGCAGGTAATGATGGCAGTAATAACGATGCTACAGCGAGCTATCCCTCCGGATATCCAAATGCAAATATTATTGCAGTAGCTGCAATTGATAAAGCAGGAGTTATAGCTTCTTTTTCAAATTATGGAGCCACTAAAGTAGACATTGGCGCTCCAGGTGTAGGGGTTTTTTCAACTACAGCATTCAATACTTATTCTTCTTATAGTGGAACATCTATGGCTACTCCACATGTAACCGGTGGTGCAGCTTTATATGCAGCTTCCAATCCCGGTGCATCAGCTGCAACCATTAAAGCAGCAATATTAAACAGTGCTATACCTACAGCTTCCTTATCAGGTAAGTGTGTAACGGGTGGCCGGTTAAATGTAAGTGGATTTTAAAATTATCTTTGATGATAACAAAAAAGACCAGCGGATTCGTTGGTCTTTTTTTTAGTTAGAAGATTTTTTAGTTAATCGTCCAGGTTTCTCTTCCTCTTAATAATTTATCTAAATCACCTTTTCCTTTTGTAGCAATAGTTTCTTCTATCTGTAGCGTCAGACTGTCTTCATAACAAGCCCTTTCATTTTGATAAAATACACCGAACGGCCGTGGGAAATGACCTTCTATCCTATGATCATCAAACATCCTGGTTAATATCTGTGCTTTATAAAAATCTTTTTCATCATGTATCCATAGATCATCTGCACTTATACCATTTCCGATCTCAACAACTACAGGTTTCAAACCATTTAACTTTATCCCTTTATTTTTTGCGGCACCAAAAATTAATGGTTGTCCATGTTCCAGGAATAATGCTTCCTCTGGCTTTGAACTCTTCTCTGTAAATATTTCAAATGCGCCATCATTAAAAATGTTACAGTTCTGGTATATCTCTAAAAAAGAGGCGCCTTTATGTGCCTGCGCTCTCAATATCATCGCCTGTAAATGTTTGGGGTCCCGGTCCATACTTCTTGCAACAAAACTTGCATCAGCGCCCATTGCCAATGCTGCAGGATTAAAAGGATGATCGATACTTCCAAATGGGGTGCTTTTGGTAATTTTATTTTTTTGAGAGGTAGGCGAATATTGTCCTTTAGTTAGCCCGTATATTTCATTATTAAAAAGAAGAATATTTACATCGAAATTTCTACGGAGTAAATGAATGGTATGGTTGCCGCCAATACTTAAACTGTCGCCATCACCGGTAACAATCCAAACGCTCAATTCAGGGCGACTTGCTTTTAATCCACTTGCAATTGCTGTTGCCCTGCCATGAATGCTGTGCATTCCATACGTATTCATGTAATACGGAAAGCGGCTGCTGCAGCCAATACCCGAAATAATTACAATATTCTCTCTGGGGATACCCAAACCGGGCATTATTTTTTGTACCTGTGCAAGAATAGAATAGTCGCCGCAACCGGGGCACCATCGTACTTCCTGGTCGGTTGAAAAATCTTTTGCGGTTAATGCAGGCTTTGCTGGTATGATGGTTTCACTCATCGCTGTTTATTTCAACTCTAAAGTTACATCACTAGGATGGTAAAATTTAGTAAAATTATTTATTAAGAGATTATATCACCAGCAATACCTTCCTTCTGCTATCAGTTTATCTGCAATCCGTCTTCTTGCATCTTTACTGTTAAAAGGTTCTGATTTGGTAAAACGTTTAAGTCCCAGCAACATCATTTTTTGTTCGTCTCCTGCTGCAAAGGCATTAATAGCTTCTTTTCCGCATTTATTTACCATATCAATTGCATCATTTAAATTACAGTGCATCATATCTATCTGAAGCTGTGAAGCTGCTTCGCCATTTTTATCTGCTATTTTAATAACTCTTAATAATATACTTTCTGCAACAAAGGTTTCTATCATCATATCAGCTATGTTCATTAAGATCTCTTGCTCATGCTGCAGGTTTTGCATTAATTTTTGTACTGCTGCACCGGCAGTCATTAAAATAGCTTTCTTCATATTCACTACTGCTTTTTTCTCCTTTGCAAAAATGCCATCATCGTCATTTCCGAATTCAGGAATACTCATTAATTCTTTTTGAACATTCATTGCAGGGCCCATCATGTCAAGCTTCCCCTTCATTGCTCTTTTTAAGATCATATCAACAGTAAGCAAACGGTTAATCTCATTTGTTCCTTCATAAATTCGGTTTATGCGGCTATCCCTGTATGCTTTGCTTATTAAATATTCATCACTGTATCCATTACCTCCATGAATTTGTACTCCTTCATCCACCACAAAATCCAGCACCTCACTACCATGAACTTTTAATATTGCACACTCAATTGCATATTCTTCTGCTGCGCCCAGCACCGCTTCATTAAATGGTTTGCCTGCAGAAAGTAATTCATGTTCTTTTTCGTCAACCCATTTTGCAGTTCGATATAATGCACTTTCATCAGCATAAATTTTTATTGCCATTTCTGCAAGCTTATGTTTTATAGCACCGAAGGTAGATATAGCGGCCTTGAATTGCTCCCGGGTTTTTGCATATTGAATTGAATTAGTTAAGGCCACTTTAGCTCCACCAATTGCAGCTGAACCTAATTTTAGCCTGCCAATATTTAAAATATTAAAAGCGATGATGTGGCCTTTACCAATTTCTCCTAAAAGATTTTCAACTGGCACTTTACAATCCTGAAAATACAGCTGGACAGTAGATGAACCCTTAATCCCCATTTTATGTTCTTCAGGACCTACGCTAAAACCTTCCATTCCCTTTTCAAGTATAAAGGCCGTAAATTTATCTCCATCAACTTTTGCAAACACAGTAAAAATATCTGCGAAGCCACCATTGGTTATCCAGCATTTTTGTCCATTCAATAAATAATGTTTACCATCTGCGGAAAGCGTTGCAATTGTTTTAGCTCCTAAAGCATCACTGCCACTTCCAGGCTCCGTTAATCCATAACTGCCTTTCCATTCTCCTGTAGCCAGCTTTGGAATATATTTTTTCTTTTGCTCTTCCGTTCCAAAATATAAAATAGGCAAGGTACCAATACCTGCATGAGCGCTCATTGCAACACTGAATGAATAGCCTGCACCGAGGCCTTCACTTACCAATGTAGAGGTAATAAAATCTTTTCCCAAACCACCTAACTCTTCCGGCACCGATGCCCCCAATAAACCTTGCTCTCCGGCTTTCTCCATTAAAGATGGCATTAACCCCGGCTCCATTTTATCTATTCTGTCTACAATGGGAATTACTTCGGTCTGCAAAAATTGTATACACATTTCACGAACCATAATTTGCTCTTCAGAATAATCTTCCGGAGTAAAGGTTTCGAAAGCAGTGCTTTCCTTAATAAGCCATTCTCCACCTTTAAGAAGAGTTTTTGTTTTTGTTTCTGACATATTATAATTTTTCAATAATTACAAGCCTTCAAAGTCTCCCTTTAGGGTCCCGATAGCTATCGGGATTAGAGGGTGTTATTTTAAATTCTCATAAACTGTATGCAACACCTCTTTAGCAATTTCAATTTGTCCATTAGTAACACCATTTAATGCTTCGTTCAAAGTTTGGTTCGCCACTTCCATAGACCTTTCCTGAAGCTGAATGGCCTCTTTAGTTAAATAGATAAGATTTATTCTTCTATCTTCTTTTGAGGGAACTCTTTTTACAAGCTTTAATTTCTCAAGATTATCTACCAGCCGGGTAATACTTGGTTTGTCCCTGAACGTTGCATCACATAATTGCTGCTGGCTTTGCCCTTCTTCCTTCCATAAATGATAGAGAACACTCCATTGCTCTATAGTGATGTCTAAGCCTGATAGTTTAAAATTTTTTTGCAGCCTGCGTGCAATAGCAGTGGAAGCTTTACCTGTAATAAAGCTGTATAGCTCGCCTTTTTTAAATTGGTTGTTAGGCATATAGTTGTTTATGCAACTACATCAAAGATAATATTTAGTTTGAATTGTAAAAATTTATTTTTGTTAAGAATGATCCTGATTAGTATTACCATATTTCTCTTACTTATTTATGCATGTTTGATTATTTATTACCGCAAAAGCTGGCTGCAAATACCGGTATATAATAAACAACTTCCATTTGGCAATCTACTTTCAACAACCATTTCTGTAATTATTCCGGCAAGAAATGAAGAAATAAATATTGGCGCTTGTCTTGCATCTGTAACCAATCAGTCTTATCCTAAGGATTTATTTGAAGTGATTGTAGTTGATGATTTTTCAACAGACAGGACCTCCATTATTACAAAATCGTTTGAAGATGCCAATGTTTCACTTCTTCCCTTAAAAGATTTAATACCGGAAGAAGAAATAAATTCTTATAAAAAGAAAGCCATAGAAGTTGCTGTTTCAAAAGCAAAGGGTGAATTGATTATTACTACTGATGCAGATTGTATTGTTCAGAAGCAATGGCTGGAAATAATTGCATCTTTTTATGAAACATATCATCCGGTTTTTATTGCTGCACCAGTAGCTTATTATGGAGATAATAATTTTTTGAAAATTTTTCAGTCTCTGGACTTCATGACCTTGCAGGGAATTACTGGAGCCTCCGTTCATAAAAAGTTTCACAATATGTGCAATGGTGCCAACCTTGCCTATGAGAAAAAAGCTTTTTTTGAAGTTGGTGGCTTTAAAGGAATTGATAATATTGCAAGTGGAGATGATATGTTACTGATGCACAAAATATTTGAGCGTTATCCTGAAAGGGTTTTATTTTTAAAATCCCGGGAGGCAATTGTACAAACAAAACCAGCCGTTATCCTGAAAGATTTTATAAATCAAAGAATACGCTGGGCAAGCAAGGCGGATAAGTACACTGATAAAAAAATTACTGCAGTTTTATTATTGGTCTACTTTTTTAATGTTTGGATATTAATTATTAGTATACTTTCTATATTTTATCCTGGTTTATTTTTTTGGGTTATAGGAGTTGTCGTTGCAAAAATAATTGTTGAATTGTTTTTTCTTTACCCGGTTGCCCAATTTTTTAAAAAAGAAAAATTGCTGTGGTGGTTTCCGGTGGCGCAGCCATTTCATATATTGTATACTGTTGTTGCAGGATGGCTTGGAAAATTCGGCTCTTATAAATGGAAAGAAAGAAAAGTGAAATGATTAAATTTATTTGCATCTCCTTTAATTAATAATGAGCAAGCTTACCCATCAATCTTATTCTTTTTCTCATAATGCATGGCGGCGTTTGAAAAAAAATAAAGGTGCAATGTCCGGCCTGGTAATAATTTGTATAGCGATCCTCACAGGAATATTTGCCTACTTTATTGCGAATGATTCTACCCCAAATGCTGACAGGCAGATCGTAGAGATACAGGCAAAAAAACCGGGATATAAAAAAAGTTTTCTAAAAGTAAAAAAAGAAAAAGATATACAACCTACAAATTTTTTTGAGCAATTATTAAATGGAAAAGAAGATGCATTCAATCTTATTCCGATAAATGATTACCAGGAGGAGGGGGATTCTGTAATTGTTCAGAAATTTATTGATGATGGTGTACAAGAAAAACTCAGCTTTCAAAAATCAAAGCTGCCTGATGATTATATTGTTTCCAAAACATTTTGGCTGGGAACAGATAGATTTGGAAGGGACATTTTAAGCAGGCTGATTGTTGGTGTAAGGGTAAGCCTTGCTGTGGGTTTAATAACAGTATTGATCTCATTAACAATCGGTGTTATTCTTGGTTCACTTGCAGGTTATTTTAGAGGTAAAACTGATAATATCATTATGTGGCTCATCAATGTTATCTGGAGCATACCCACTTTACTACTGGTTTTCGGAATTACACTTGCATTGGGAAAAGGCTTCTGGCAAATTTTTATTGCTGTTGGATTAACTATGTGGGTTTCTGTTGCAAGGCTTATTCGCGGCCAGGTAATTGCATTAAGAGAGATGGAATATATTCAGGCTGCAAAAGCATTAGGGATAAGGGATATGAGAATAATCGTAAGGCATATTTTACCCAATGTATTAGGGCCTGTAATTGTTATTGCGGCATCTAATTTTGCTACCGCAATAATTGTGGAAGCAGGTTTAAGTTTTTTAGGAGTGGGGGTTCAACCCCCACAACCCAGCTGGGGATTGATGATAAAAGAGAATTACAACTTTATCATAACGCATAATCCAATGTTAGCACTTGCTCCCGGAATCGCCATAATGATACTTGTATTGGCTTTTAACCTTTTAGGAAATGGATTAAGAGATGCTTTAGATGTAAGAGGTAAAGTGTAGATTATTCATTATGACGCAACCTGAATATTCCTGTTGAATCCCTCATCAAGAGAAATAAAAGTTTCAGTTCTTTCAATTCCTTTTATGTTTTGAAGCTCATCATGTAATACCGTACGTAACTCATTTATATCTTTACAAACTATTTCTATGAACATGCTATAGTTTCCTGTTGTATAATTTAACCGTACTATCTGCGAAATTTTTTTAAGGTCTTTTGCAACAGTATCATATAACGAGCTTTTCTCTAAAAAAATTCCTACAAATGCAGTTATATCATATCCTAATTTTTTAAGATTTACTTTAATCTTTTTTCCCTGTACAATACCGGCTTCTTCAAGTTTTTTAATCCGAACATGAATAGTTCCGCCGCTTACAAATAATTTTTTCCCTAATTCTGCATACGAAACCTCTGCATTTCCCAGCATTTCATTAATTATCTGTAAGTCAAGTTTGTCAATATTTAATTTAGCCGCCAATTGATTATTGTTATTTAGATATTATTTAAAAAAGGTATTGATTATTGAATAATATCTATTTGTTTTAAATTTCTACTAAATTATTTCTCAGTAAATGTACTTTATTTTAATTTTGTGTTTTCATTAGTTCTTAAAATTGTGGGGTGATGAAATTTTTGGCAGACATGCCCTCTTGTCTCGGGGGTGAGGATAACAGGACAAACGTAGTATAGAGCCGTTTCAGTCCCGAAATTTCAGGATTGATTCGACCAGGGTCGACCACTGAACTTTGTGCTATAGCTAACTGCCTCGTGGAGGTTCGATCCCTCCCCCTACAGCAAAACCGTTACCATTTAGGTTAGCGGTTTTTTTGTTAATAGGGCTAACACAAAATATATTTTGAACAGGTAATTGAAACCGATACCTGTTTTCTATTTTAAATATTTATTTAGCCATGAAATCCAATGCCTGTCCCTTTCTTTTTGTGTTACTGGATCAGTTGCATTATGCGCCGCAACAGGCCAAGCTATAAATTTAGTAATAGTGCCGTTGTCTTTTAAGGCATGATATAATTTATAGGATTGTGTAATCGGAACTCTTGGATCAGCAGTATTGGAAAGTATTAAAGTTGGTGCTTTTATATTTCTTGCTTCTGTAATGGGAGATTGATCAATATATTTTTGCATGTTATTTCCTATCCATGGAGAGCCGCCGATGGCTGTACCACGACTGCTATTGGCATCACTTAAATTATATTGATCAACCCAGTCCGTTACGGCAGCTCCGGCAACAACAGCCTTCCAGCCTGGATAATGACCAGCTAACCAAACCGCCATATATCCCCCATATGACCAGCCACTAACCCCTATTTTACCAGTATCTACTATTCCGGAACTTTTTAATTTTGCCAGGCCTGCCATCACATCTTGTCCGGGGCCTTTGCCGGCATCATTAACAATTGCAAGTTTATATTCACTTCCCAAATTATCGCTGCCCCTGTAATTAGGCTCAAAAACAAAATAGCCTTCATTGGCCAATAACTGTGACAACCGGGAAAATTGTTCTACTGAAGCTGCGTTTGGGCCTCCATGAATTACTAAAACAAGAGGATATTGTTTGCCTTTCTCATATTTCACCGGATACGTTACAATGCCACAATGCTTCCATCCATCATTTTCCCACCTAAGGGTTTCAGTTTTACCGAAAGTCATAGTACCAACTTCTTTATTAAAATCTGTTAATCTTACTGGTTTAGCTTTGACAGAAGATAAATAATAAAGTTCGGTTGGCTGAGAGGGTTCAGAAGCGGTAAAAGCGATACTGCGGTTTTTACCAACTGCAGCATCGATCCAAAAAGACCATGTCGGAGAAACATTTCCCAAATCAATTTTGGTCGTTGTCCCATCAAGTGATAATATCCATAAAGAAGTTTTATTATCATCATGTCCACCAATAAAAATACTTTTACCATCAGGCATCCAGATAGTGCGATAAATATCCCTATTGATTTTTGAGGTAATATTTTTTCCTTCAGCACCAGGTTTGGCTGTTACCCATATTTCATTAATATCTTCATTTATGCCTGCCTTTTTATACCAGTACGAAATGGATTTGCCGTCGGGAGAAAATGTAGGATAAGATTCTAATTTAGTTCTTGAAGTAATTGGTTTCACAGAGCCATCTGAAACATTAAGTAATTGGATAGATCTCGTTTGTGCATTACCCGAATAAGGTGATACTACTTTTACAAATAAGATGGATGTACCATCAGGGGACCATGAGAGTGGAGATGATGGTGCGCCAGGTGGAATAGTTACCGGTAAGCTCCAGTCACCCGATGTAAGCCTTTTTTGTTCTGCATTTATTGTATTAACCATCCAAATATGTGATGAGGTAGGTCTACTACCAATAAACATATCATTATTACCCACTTCGAATTCACTAAATCCCTTTTCGATTTCTATTTTGTTTTTTTGTTCATCTGCTGTTACATAGGCAATACTTTCGGAGTTGGGATTCCATGCAAAGTGCTGAACTCCTTTTGGAGTTTTTGTTAATTGCTTTGCCTCTCCAAAATTTGAAAGAAGAAATAGTTGAGACGGTCCTTTACCTTGATCTGTTTTAGAGAGAAATGCTAATTGTTGCCCAGTGGGTGACCACCTCGGTTGAGAAACATTGGGCCTGTCTTGCGTTAATACTCTTCTTTTAGCAGTGGCTATATCAATTAATACCAGTTCGCTATTATAACGATTTTGTGAATAATCTGGTTTTGATATTACCAGAACAATACTTTTACCGTCAGGCGATATTTGAGGGTCTGACATAGTTGTCAATTTACCTACATCTGAAAGTTCAAACTTTTTTTGGGCAAAAATATTGTTTGATAGGGTTACTATTCCGATAAATGAAAGTGTTAATAGGTTTCTTTTAAATAAGGTCATTATGGTGTTTTTATGTAAGTGTTTTAAGTCTTGCTCCTTTCATGGGTCAATAAGAAAGTTAAAACAGAAAGTCATAATCCTATAATCTTTTAATACTAAAAGCCTGCCTGCCGGTAGGCAGGTCATTGTTCAGCAACTATGCTTCTGTGCCAAGCCATAATGCTCCACCAATGCTATTGCGCTTTGCACCTGTTACAGATGCAAATACATTGTATTCTTCCCGCCACCGCAAAGTGCCGATCAAAGCCATGATAACTGCTTCTTTGTATCTGATTAAGTTCTCGTCAGGAATAATTACTTCAATATTGATTTCCTTTAAAATAACCTGCAGTCTTTTTATCAGGAAAGAATTAAAAGCACCACCACCAGTTACCAATAACTGACAACTGACAGCCGGCAATTGACAACTATCAATTGCATTTTTTATTTGAATAACGATATGCTCAACATAAGTTCTCATTGCATCTTCAATACAGAGGGATGATTGCTTTATTATTGGAAATACAGTTTCAATACCAAAATCGTTTGCTAAAGATTTAGGATACGGACGTTTATAATAATCCAGCTCATTTACTTTTTGCAAAAGTTCATCATTAATATTTCCTTCTGCAGCTATTTTGCCATCATCATCAAATGCAAATCCTTTTTCTTCGGAAAGCATGTTTAATACACGGTTAGCAGCACATACATCAAAGGCAACAAACCTTTCATTAATATTTGCAGAGATGTTTGCAATACCTCCAAGATTTAAAAAATATGTGTAATCCCCCAGCAACATTTTTTCCCCAATAGGAACAATTGGTGCTCCCTGTCCGCCAAATGCAATGTCAATAGCTCTGAGGTCAGTCACCACGGGTAACTGTGTTTCAGATGCTATAGCAGCTCCGTCCCCTAATTGTGCTGTCATTAGCTTTCCAGGTTCATGAAAAGTGGTATGGCCGTGAGAAGAAATTAAATTAACTAAGTGGTATAGATTATTTTTCTCAATAAAAAGATTTACCTGTTGGCCCAGGTAATGTCCATATTCTGTATGCAACAACTGGTAATCCAACGCATTCAATGTAATACTGTTTTTTAATTTTTGTATCCATGTGTTGTTGTATTCATAACAATCAGCCTGTAATATATTATAACTCCATTTTCCGCCATTCTCCTGTAATTCTACAAAAGCAATATCCAGTCCATCCAGGGAGCTCCCACTCATTAATCCTATTACTTTGTATACCATAACCTGATTTATCGGCCTTACTTATAAAAAATATATTTTTGTATCAGTTGGAGTTATTGTTATGTTCAAATTTATAACATTAATCTTTCGAATGATGCTGAAAAAATTTAATAACTAATAATGGTTATCAATCTTAGCGAAGAACATTCTTTAATAAGTAATTGGGTAAGTGAATTACGGGATGTTAATATACAGAATGACAGGCTTCGTTTCCGATGCAATCTGGAAAGAATAGGAGAAGTTGCTGCTTATCTGATAAGCAAAAAATTAGCCTGGGTTGAGAAAGAGATATCTACTCCATTAGGTATTTCATTAAGCAGGATTTTAGAAAAACAACCCGTACTGGCAACTATATTAAGAGCAGGTTTACCAATGCACCAGGGCTTACTTAATTATTTTGATAAAGCTGATAACGCTTTTATCAGTGCTTATCGTAAGCACGATCCTAACGGAGGCTTTGAAATAAGCCTGGAGTATATAAGTTGTCCGGAGATGGAAGATCGTGTTGTTATAATCTCGGACCCAATGCTTGCCACAGGTGCATCACTTGTAAAAACCATTCGATTCATCCGTGAAGAAGGAAACCCATCAGAGATACATTTTGTTTGTGCAATTGCATGTACTGTAGGTATTGAATATGTTTTAAGGGCCGAACCGAAAGCGACTTTATGGTGCGGAGATATTGATGATGAATTAACGGCGAAAGGTTATATCGTTCCCGGGTTGGGAGATGCCGGTGATCTTGCTTATGGCGTAAAGGTTCAGATGTGATTTAAATGATGTAAAAAGTACGATCTATTATGTGGGCTAATTATGCTTTTATACTTAATCTCATTTCATTTAACCAGCCTTTCATCAAAATTGTTTGTCATTATTTAGCTGCTTATTTTCTCTTTAAAAAAAATAAAAAGGTATCTTTAATATCCTGAAATCCAGCAATGAGAAAATTTTTCTTTGTCCTAACCGCATTTTTTATATCATTAAGTCTTACTGCGCAGGATCCTCATTTTTCACAATTCTTTGCATCACCCCTTACCTTAAATCCGGCGTTAACCGGAAAATTTGATGGTACTTTACGGGCAGCAGGAAATTATCGCAACCAGTGGCCTGCATTTAATAATGTATATACCACTTCAACCCTAAGCGTGGATTTCTCAATATTAAATAGGGTACTTCCGGAAATTGATACATGGGGAGTTGGTATTATTGCATTAACAGATAAGGCTGCCGGTGGCGTATTGATGAATAATTACGTAGGTATTTCAACATCTTATCACAAGGCACTGAATGAAGACGGTTACAGCCAGATTGGTATAGGTTTTCAGGGTATTTACGGGCAAAAAAGATTAGACCTGTCAAAACTAATTTTTGAAGATCAGCTAACTCCTTTTGGATTTGATTTAAGTGTTCCAAGTTCTGATATATCTACCATTAACAATCCAAACATTACTTATTTGGATGTTAATGCGGGCATTATTTATACAGTATCAACAACTGACAGAAATAATTTTTATATAGGCGCATCTATGTATCATATCAACCGGCCGAAGGAAAGCTTTAAAGGCGGCAATTGGAATATTAATGCCCGGACTACCATAAGCGCTGGTGGATATTTTCCTGTTTCGGATAACCTTACTTTACATACAAGCGGTATTTATCAAACACAGGGCAAAGCCACTGAAACCACTTTTGGGGGCGCTATTGCAGCTGCCTTAAATAATGATGAATATAAACCTACCAATGTTTATGCAGGCGTATGGATGAGGGTTAAAGATGCACTTATTCCATACCTGGGTTTGGAGTTTAACAGTATGCGAATTGGAGCCAGTTATGACGTAAATATTTCCACCTTAAAATCAGGCTCTCAAAGTCGCGGCGGTATGGAACTTTCTTTGATCTATATAAAAAAGCCTGTGGAAGGCAAAAATATTCCCTGCCCTAAGTTTTAATTTTATTACCTGCTTCAGTTTATTCCGGAAGTTCCGGTTCTACATGCCTGTTGCTTATTTGTTTATCCCTGGCTCTGCGTATAATTTTTTGTAGTGTATCAGTACATCCGGTTATTGCTTTTTCAAATACTTCACTGCCTTTTTTTACAAAGTGATCATTGCCGGGAACCTCAAGCCGTATCTCGCAAACATTATTTTTGGGATTAGATTCAGAGGCGGCATATAAAGTTACATTAGCTCTTATTACTCTATCACTTTCAAGCACTACTCTGTTAAGTTTTTCACGAATAAATTCTTCAAGATGATCGCTGGCTTTAAAACCGAGTGATTGTATAGTAATGTCCATACTTCAATTTTTTTAATAGCGAGCTATTATTGTACCAAAAGTTGATTATGCGAACTAATTCTATTAGCCTGATTATATTTTTTTATGATCATTATTATTTGTATTTTAAGGTTTCAAACCAACTGTTTATGAAGCTTTACAAAATTTTTAAGTTACTGCCTTTGGTTGCCATCTTTTTTTTACAGGCCTGTAAAAAAGAATCGCCAATATCGCCACAACCCCCGCCAGCCCCACCAACACCACCTACGCCAATTGTTATCCAGGCCCCGCCGGCATTTGGTTTTTATGTAGTTGGGTATTTTCCCAGTTACCGCAACAACCTTTCAGAAGTGCCGGATATAAAATTCAGGATGTGCAATGTGATTAATTATGCTTTCTTTAGTGTAAACAGCACTGGTACATTAACTATAAATAATCCCACTTTGGTGCCACAGGTAGTTGCAAAAGCTAAAGCCAATAATGCAAAAATATTTGTGAGCATTAACGAAGCCGCTGCAAACAATTTTAAAAACATGGCTGTAAATTCCACTGGAAGGAATAGTTTTATTAAAGATGTAATGGCAAACGTTCGGCTGTATAATTTTGATGGGGTAGATATTGACTGGGAGTATCCCAGCACAGAGGATGGAACAGATGTAACCTTTACATCACTAATAAAAGAATTATCTGATTCACTTCACCGCGACGCAAAATATTATTTAACCATTGCTATTACCTCAGGTAAGTATGCAGGAAAGTACAGAGATGCCATAAAAAATGAAGTATTTGGGTATGCTGATATGTTTAATATTATGGCGTATGATGATTTCAGTACTACTTTGCAGTACAAACAGCACAGTGATTATCCTCTTGCTGTAACGGCTATAGATTACTGGGTTACCACACGGGGAATGCCTAAAGAAAAGGCTGTACTTGGTTTCCCTGCTTATGGCAGAGCTTCTGGTATTACACAAACAGGCACTACATTAGCCTATCGTAATATTCTTGAACAGGGAGGCAGTTCGCAAAGTGATTCGGCTATAATTACTTCCAATCCTGCTTTTCCCGCAGGTTACAAAGTCTATTATAATGGGCAGCCAACAGTAAGATTAAAAGCTTTGCTGGCAAAGCAAAGGGTTAATGGAGTAATGATGTGGGAGAAATGGCAGGATGCACCGGATGCTAACAGCCTTTTAAAAGCTGCCTGTGATGCAGTAGGAAGAACATACTAGATAGAAGTGTTAATTTAATTTATTAAAGCCCTCTTCCTTTACAGAAATTGAATCCAAATTTTAGTTTCTTATCTTTTCAATACCTGATAGATTACAGGCGCTGCCCAATTTTTCGTAAATTCGTAATTGATGGATGTTGCAGTAGAAATACCAAAATATAATTTGGACAAAGAGCAGGAGAGAAAAGAAATTCTTCGTAATTACCGGGCATTACTGCGTTCTTTAAAAACGAAATTAAAGCCAGGGGATAAAGAGATGATCCGTACCGCATTTGAAATGGCGGTGGAGGCTCATAAAACAATGCGTCGAAAAAGCGGTGAGCCATATATTCTGCATCCGCTGGCAGTTGCTATGATATGTGTGGAAGAAATTGGATTAGGTGTGAGAAGTACTATTTGCGCCTTACTTCACGACACGGTTGAGGATACGGATATTTCACTGGAGGATGTACAAAGAGAATTTGGAAATGAGATCGCTAAAATTGTAGATGGTCTTACCAAAATATCCAATGTTCTTGATACCAACACATCGCAGCAGGCAGAAAATTTTAAAAAAATATTATTGACTCTTACGGATGATCCGAGAGTTATTTTAATAAAGCTGGCCGACCGCCTTCATAATATGCGTACCCTTGATAGCATGAAAAGGGAAAAGCAATTAAAAATTTCTTCCGAAACGGTGTATGTATATGCGCCACTTGCACACAGGATGGGTCTGTATAATATCAAGACAGAGCTGGAAGATCTGGCGATGAAATATATGGAGCCGGACAGCTACAAATATCTTGCACAAAAATTACAGGAAACAAAAAGAGAACGTACCCGTTACATTAATGATTTCATCAGGCCTATCAAAGAAAAACTAGAGCGTGGTAAATTTGATTTTGAAATATATGGAAGGCCAAAGAGCATTCATTCTATCTGGAATAAGATGAAAAAAAAAGGAGTTGCCTTTGAAGAAGTATATGATTTGTTTGCAGTAAGGGTTATTTTAAACTCCTCACCTGAAAAAGAAAAAGAAGATTGCTGGAAAGTGTATAGCATGATAACTGACGAATACACTCCCTCACCTGAACGGTTAAGAGATTGGCTCAGTAATCCTAAAAGCAATGGATATGAAGCATTGCATACAACCGTTATGGGATCAAATGGAAAATGGGTAGAGGTACAGATAAGAACCAAGAGAATGAATGATATTGCAGAAAAGGGTTTAGCTGCACATTGGAAATATAAAGAAGGAACCAATGATGAGAACAGATTTGATACATGGTTTCACCAGATAAGGGAAGTGCTGGCAAATCAGGATACGAATTCAATAGATTTTTTACAGGATTTTAAAGTATCATTTTTAGCCGAAGAAATTTATGTTTATACGCCAAAAGGGGATGTAAAGATGCTGCCTATTGGTGCATCAGCATTGGATTTTGCATTTGCTGTTCATACCGCGGTGGGTGTTAAATGTATTGGTGCAAAGGTGAATCATAAGCTGGTACCTCTCGGCCATAAATTACGTAGCGGAGACCAGATAGAAATAATTACTTCAGCAAAGCAAAAACCAAACAGCGAATGGTTGAATTTTGTAGTAACAACAAAAGCAAAAGCCAAAATAAAAGATTCACTAAAGGAAGAAAAACGAACAATTGCAGAAGAGGGTAAATATATATTACAACGTAAACTTGATGGAATTGGAGCAGCGATGAATCATACTAATATGGAAGAGCTTGCCAATTTTTATAAGCTTCCGTCTCCCCTTGATCTTTTATACGAAATAGCTATAAAAAAAATAGACCTGAAGGAGCTGAAAGAATTTACTGTATCAGGAGATAAAATTATACCACCGAGAATTTTAAAGCCTGCAATTGAAGAGAAAACGGAACTTGAGCCTGCTAAATTATACAATAAAAAGGAAACTGAGTTGATCATTTTTGGTGAAAGCAGCGATAAAATAATGTACACCTTAGCCAATTGCTGCAAACCCATACCAGGTGATGATGTATTTGGGTTTGTTACGCAGGGGGAAGGTTTGAAAATACACCGCACCAATTGCCCCAATGCCACACGGTTATTATCTAATTATGGCCATAGGGTTGTAAAAACAAAATGGGTTAAGAACAAGGAAATTTCATTTCTTACCGGTATAAAAATTATAGGGCTCGATGATGTGGGCGTGATAAATAAAATAACCAATTTAATAAGCGGGGAATTAAAGATCAATATTAATGCATTAACTATAGAAGCAAAAGATGGTTTGTTTGAAGGCAATATAAAAGTATATGTTCATGATAAAGATGAACTGGAAGAACTGGTGGAGAATGTAAAAAAATTACCGGGGATTGAAAGTGTTGACAGGTTTGATACTGAATAATGGATTGATTATTGATACTTTTGCAAATAAAACTAAACAGAAATTTTATGCAGGACTTAATTCAAAAATTACAAAAAGGCCACGGATTGACGCCAGAGCAATCTTATGAGATTTTAAATACCATAAAAGAATTTATCATTGAGAAATTCCCGATGATGGGGGGTGCACTTGATAACTTTTTTCCGGCAGAAGTAAATGAACAAAGAGGAACTGATACTGATAAAGCACAGGCTGTTGCAGGGGCTACACCTACAGGTGATACAGGAACAACCCAAGGACCAACGCCAAAAGGAGGAAGTTTTTTAGACCCTGAATCTGATATACCCGGTGAAGAAGGCGAAAGAGAAAAACAAACTGCAAAAGACAGATTGAGCGACATGGTAAATCCGGATAAAACAGATAAGCATTAACAGGTAATAAATTATTTTAATACTTCCCTTGCTATAATTATTTTTTGTATCTCACTGGTTCCTTCCCCAATGGTACAAAGCTTGCTATCGCGATAAAACTTTTCTACAGGAAAATCTTTAGTGTATCCGTACCCGCCAAAAATTTGAACTGCATCGGTAGCAACTTTTACTGCGACTTCGCTTGCATAATATTTTGCCATAGCTGATTCTTTTGTAATATTTTCCCCACGCATTTTTTTATCGCAGCATTGCGCAATTAACAGCTCAGCTGCAGTTATTTCGGTAGCCATATCCGCAAGCTTAAAAGATACCCCCTGGAAGTTGGCAATAGGCTGATCAAACTGGTGCCGTTCTTTCGAATATTGTATTGATGCTTCATACGCCCCTTTTGCTATACCTAATGATAATGCGGCAATGGATATTCTTCCCCCATCTAATACTTTCATAGCCTGTTTAAATCCTTCTCCCACCTTACCCATTCTGTTTTCATCAGGGATCCGGCAATTATCAAATACCATTTCACTCGTTTCACTCGCTCTCATACCCAGCTTATTTTCTTTTTTTCCTGCACTAAATCCGGCTGTACCCCGCTCAACTATAAACGCGGTTGAATTATCTTTTGTTCTTGGTTCTCCGGTTCGGCAAATTACTACAGCAACATCACTGCTGTTTCCATGCGTGATCCAACATTTTGTTCCGTTAATGATCCAGTCATTTCCTTCTTTTATAGCCATGCATTTCATATTTCCTGCATCACTTCCTGTATTTGGTTCAGTTAGTCCCCATGCGCCAATATGCTCTGCCGTAGCAAGCCGGGGAAGATAATTTTTCTTCTGTTCTTCATTACCAAAAATTAATATATGCCCGCTACATAATGAATTATGTGCAGCCAGGGAAAGCCCTATAGAGCCGCATACCTTAGAGATCTCCTGAATAATTTCATTATACTCAAAGTAACCAAGGCCGGCACCCCCATATTCTTCCGGAACCAGAACTCCCATTAAACCAAGCTTACCCATTTCTTTAAATACTTCCACCGGAAAGGTTTGAGTTTCATCCCATTCCATAACATATGGTTTAATATTTTGCAGTGCAAAATCTCTTGCAGTTTGTGCAACCTGCTCTGTAAGTTCAGTACTCTTAAAATCCATATAGTTATTTAATAATATAATCTTGCAAGATAACCCGATTATGATAACCTAGGAAATTGCAGGAAAAAATTAGCTTACCGTAAGATAGGGAGACATCTTATTAAAGATTTCATCAGTAACAATCATTATTTTTTTAATATCAGCAATTGAAGAAAAATTGCCATGTTGCATTCGATATTGCAAAATAGCATTGGCAATGTTGTATTTAATATATGGGTGTGATCGCATTTCATCAAGGGATGCTACGTTAATATTTATTTTTTTTACAGCGCTATTTGTTAGAATTAAATTTGGTTTTATTTTAACGAATGTGGAATCAGGCAAACCGTAAGTTTCCTTTACCTGGTTAATTGAATAAAAACCTCCAAGTTTATTACGAAATGCTATGATGCGTTGAGCAAGCTTACTCCCAATTCCGGGCAGCGAAATAAATGCAGTTGTATCAGACGTATTAATATCTATTAAAAGAGGTGCTGGCTTTTTATAAATGTAATTATTAGCAATATAATCAGGTTTATTATTAGCATATTCTTTCTTAATATTCGCAATTCTTATGTAAGGAAGTAAGCGATCCACGTCTTGTTTATGCAATCCCCAAATTTTACTAATATCTGCCGGTTTATAAAAATGACCTCCTTTTGATAAATATTTTTGAATTGTTTCAGCTGTTTTCTGCCGTATCCCCAGGCGCTTCCAATCACTTATAGATGCAGTATTTGGATCAAAATAAAAAACCTCTCCCTTTGATTTTGGATTATAATTTTTTTCAGATGGCTCATAATAATTAGCATAATTATTTTCATCAAATTTATTATTATATCTTTCTATGCTATCAACTTTTTGAATTTTTAATCCGGAAATTTCTTTCTCAAATTTCGAATGATCATAGTTTTCCCGGTGAATAAAATAAGGGAATAAAAATGGCAGGCAGATACAAATCAAAATTATTGCAAGAAGTATAAAGATCCCGGACCTGTCTTTTTTAGTGTAGCTTAAATACTCTTTCAAAAAGTATTTCCACATAAATTTTTTTAGAAATATACATCTTAATTAAGAGATATTATTCGGGAATTGTAAGGTTAATCCATCCCAGGCTAATTCAATACCTTCCGGCAATTCGTTATTTATATCTGCATGCCTGCCAAGCTGGTGACTGATATGAGTAAAATAAGCTTTTGAGATATTTAATTGATGAACCAAGGTCACAGCTTCATCTAATGAAAAGTGAGAGATGTGGTGTTTTTTTCTTAAAGCATTTAATACAATTACTTCACTGCCTGTAATTTTCTCCAATTCATTCTTATCTATGCGGTTGGCATCTGTGATATAAGTAAATTTTCCAAATCTAAAACCAAGTACAGGCATTTTTAAATGATACACAACAATCGGAACTATGGGTATATCACCTACTTTAAAAGGTTCTGTAGTAATGGTGTTCATTTTTAATTCAGGAATGCCGGGATATTTATTTTCGGCAAAGGCATAAATAAATTCCCTTTTTAAAGCTTCTTCGGTTAAGGCATTAGCGAAAATTTCCATAGGGTTGCTTGAAAAAAAATTGTAAGCCCTTATATCGTCAAGCCCTGCAATATGATCTTTATGGGGATGAGTAAAAACCACAGCATCTAAATGCTTTACACCGGCACGCAACATTTGATAACGAAAATCAGGTGTAGTATCTACCACCAGGGTAGTGGTTTTGCTTTGCACTAAAATACTGCTGCGTAAACGTTTATCTTTTTTATCAGGAGAACTGCAAACATCACAACTGCAGCCTATCATCGGCACTCCGCTGCTGGTGCCGGTGCCAAGAAAGGTGATCTGTAAATCAGGATAACTCACGAATCAAAGATAGTCATTAAGTCAATTGTCAATTTGTCAATAGGCAATAGTCTATAGCAATAAAAAAATTAATGACTCAATGACTACTATGTCTGTTTCACCATTACCTCATCATACATTTTTTGAGAATCTACGGTTAACATTTCATAGGTAACCTTTAAGGATGGTATCAGGTCAATAAGCGTATTTATTCTTCCTTCAATGTTTAAAAACCTATTCAGCACCACTACTTTCTTTTCTTCTAAAATGCAATAACCACTCTGGAATGAGCCCCTTTCATACCGGACCACATATCCTGCTTCTTCTAAAATTTTTTCAAGCTTATTTAATACGGGTTGATTATATTTCATTTAATCTTATATCTTTTATCCTATAAATCCTGGTTTATCCTTTTCCTGTCATTCGAATTACAGGTATAATCATTTCTTCCAGGCTTACACCGCCATGCTGAAAGGTATTGCGGTAATAATTTACAAAGTGATTATAGTTATTGGGATAACATAAATATCCATCCTGCTTTGCAAAAATAAAAGAAGAATTTACATTCGGAACAGGTAAGCCTGCCTGCCTTGGATCCCGAAAAGCTAAGACTTCTTTAGCTTCATAATTTAAATTTCGGCCATGCTTATAACGCAGATTAGCGGTCGTTTGTTTGTCACCTACTACTTTATTTGGCGTATTTACCCTAACACTGCCATGATCTGTTGCTACAATTAAATTAATTTTTTTATCTGCGATCTTTTTTAATGCCTGGTGTAATGGTGAATGTTCAAACCATGAAGCGGTTATGCTTCGATAGCTTACTTCATCTGCAGCAAGCTCTTTTAGTACTTCCATTTCTGTTCTTGCATGGCTGAGCATGTCAACAAAATTGTAAACAATAATATTCAAATCATTCTGCATAAGGTTATGCATATTATCAACGAGTTTTTCCCCATCATGATGATTGGTAATTTTAATGTATGAATATCTAATATCCGTTTTTCTTAACCGCTGTAACTGCGCTTTAAAAAAACCTTCTTCAAACATATTTTTACCCCCTTCTTCATCATCGTTTTTCCACTCTACAGGAAACTGTTTTTCAATATCAACAGGCAGCAATCCTGCAAAGATCGCATTACGGCTATATTGTGTAGCAGTTGGTAAAATAGAATAAAATGTTTCTTCTTCCTGAATTCTAAAGCTCTCTGCAAAAATTGGTTGAATTGTTTTCCATTGGTCCAGCCTTAGATTATCAATCAAAACAAAAAAAGTTGGCGTCCCTTTTTCTATATGAGGAAAAACTTTGTACTTCATCAATGTATTACTCATAACAGGTGCATCTGCCGCAGCATTGGTAACCCATGCAGAATAATTTTTTGAAATGAATTTAAAGAATTCTGTATTGGCCTCCTGTTTTTGTGATTGAAAGATTTCCAGCATTTCGGGGCTGTCGCTTTTCTTCATTTCAAGTTCCCAGTAAACAAGCTTTTTATAGATTTCCATCCATTCATTATAATCAGGGTTATTACTTAATGCCATAAATAACTCCCTGAATTGCTGCTGGTACGAAGAAGTTGTTTTTTCAGCAACAAGCCTCCTGTTATCAATTATTTTTTTTAACGAAAGCCATACCTGGTTTGGATTAACCGGTTTAATTAAATAATCGGTTATCTGTGATCCAATAGCTTCATCCATTAAATTTTCAGTCTCATTTTTAGTAATCAATACAATAGGAATCTGGGGCTTTACTTCTTTTATTTTCTGAAGAGTTTCTAATCCTGAAATGCCGGGCATACTTTCATCCAGTAATACAACATCCACTTCATTATCTTTGATAAAATCAATTGCATCAAAACCATTACTTAAGGAATTTACTTCATATCCCTTATTTCCCAAAAACATGATCTGGGATTTAAGACTCTCCATTTCATCATCAACCCATAAAATTTTTGCTAAACTCATACTGCAATTGTTTATCTGATTTCCATAACAGGTTTTAACTACCTCTTTGCGGCAAGCTTACAAATGTAATTTTATTCCCATTCCAAAAATTACCTTTGCAATCTTGCTTATATATTTTAACATTTACAGATGTCGTACCGAAAAATAATTAATGATCCTGTTTATGGTTTTATCACAATAGATGATGAACTCATCCTTACAATTATTTCTCATCCGTACTATCAGCGATTGAGGCGCATTCACCAGATGGCAATGGCGGCGCTGGTATACCCCGGGGCTGTGCATACCAGGCTGCATCATTCATTAGGGGCATATCATTTAATGTGCAATGCAATTAGTGAATTAAAGAATAAGGGATTTACTATTACTAAAGAAGAAGAACAGGGTGCAAAAGGGGCAATCCTATTGCATGATATAGGTCACGGGCCTTATTCGCATGCTTTGGAGGATACGCTTATTGAAAGTGTGACACATGAAGAAATTTCGTTGCTGTTAATGAAAAATATTAATGACCAGATGAAAGGTCAGTTACAGGTAGCAATTGATATTTTCACAGATAAACACCCTAAAAAGTTTTTGCATCAGTTAGTAAGCGGGCAACTTGATGTTGATCGTATGGATTATTTAATGCGTGATAGTTTTTTTACAGGTGTAAATGAAGGGGTGATTGGATATGACCGCATTTTGAAAATGCTTACCGTACATAACGGGGAATTAATGATAGAAGAAAAGGGTATTTATTCTATTGAAAAATTTTTAGTGAGCAGGAGGCTGATGTATTGGCAGGTGTACCTGCATAAAACCGTTTTAAGTGCGGAAAAAATGTTGGTGAATATTATAAAACGGGCTAAAGAAATAAAAGCTGAATCTCCTTCCGCAACTTTAAATATTTTTCTCAGCGATGATTATAAACACCATGGGATAGAAAAGTTTTTAACTGAGTTTTGCGATCTTGATGATTATGATCTTTTAACCGCTATAAAATACTGGATAAATTCTCCGGATAGAATACTCTCATTTTTATGCAGAGGGATTATAAATCGGGATCTTTTAAAAGTAAAATATTTTTCACGCCCCATTCCTGGCGAATTGTTAAACAGGAAAAAAGAAGAGGTCTGCAAAAAGTTAAACATTACACAAGAAGAAGCATCTTACCTTACATTTACAGGAGAAACAGAAAATAAGACATATAATACTTTGGATGAGCACATTCATATTTTATTTAAGGACGGCAGTGTAAAGGATATATCTAAAGTAGATAATGCATTAATTAATCAATCTTTATTTGGCACGGTAAAAAAATTTTACTTTTGCTACATAAAATAACCGTAAGCTTTAAGCAAAAAATACAATCCTTAAAACTTGTTGCCTGAAGCTTGTAGTTTGCACCCTTAGTACTTTACTATGCAGTTCACCGCATCACAAATAGCATCGTTGATCAATGGAAAAATTGAAGGGGATACTAATGCCTATGTTTCTTCATTTGGTAAAATTGAAACCGCAACTAAAGAACAGCTGGCATTTTTAGCAAATCCTAAATACGAAGAATATCTTTATACAACCAAGGCCTCAATTATTATTATAAATGATTCACAGGAGCTTAAACAAAAGCCTGCAGCCACATTAATCCGGGTGCCGGATGCATACTCCGCATTTGCAACAATTTTGGCCGGTTATAAAAAGATTATAACAGAACAATTAATTGGAATACAACAGCCCGTATATATTTCTGCAACTGCAAAAATTGGTGAGAATGTATTTATTGGCGCATTTAGTTATGTAGGAGATAATGTTATTATTGGTAATAATGCAAAGATTTTTCCACAGGTTTTTTTAGGCGATAATTCGATAATTGATGAGGGTACCATACTTTACCCGGGAGTAAAAATTTATCACGAATGCATCATTGGTAAACGTGTTACTGTGCATGCCAATACCATAATAGGCAGTGATGGTTTTGGGTTTGCACCTCAAAAGGATGGTACCTTTAAAAAAGTCCCTCAAATAGGTAATGTAATTATTGAAGATGATGTTGAGGTAGGAGCAAATGCTACTATAGACAGAGCTACGCTTGGCTCTACCTTAATTAAATCAGGGGCAAAACTGGATAATCTTATACAAATTGCGCATAATGTGGAAGTGGGAAATAATACGGCAATTGCAGCACAGGCAGGCATAAGCGGAAGTACAAAAGTAGGCAGTAATGTTATGATAGGCGGTCAGGCAGGTATTGTTGGCCATATTCAAATAGCGGATGGCGTTAAAATAGGTGCACAAAGCGGGGTTTCAAAATCTATAAAAGTAGCCGACAGTATGGTAGTTGGTTCGCCTGCATATGAATACATCAGCGCTTTGCGGGGGCTTGCAATAATTCCAAATCTTCCTGATCTAAAGAAAAGAATAATGGAGCTTGAACAGCTTGTACAACAATTACTCACCGAAAAAATTCCGGATTAATATCTTTCCTAATCTGGATTAATTATCCTACTCTGCAGCACGGAATCAAAATCCGATACTTTTCATACTTTCGTGCATATGGAGCATCTTAACTCTCAGCCTAAGTATTTTCAGCATACAATACAGGAAGAAGTAATTATATCAGGCGCTGGCATACACTCTGGCCAGGCTGTAACAATGAGGCTAAAACCTTCAGAGCCAAATACAGGAATAGTTTTTAAAAGAATTGATCTGCCCGGGAAACCAGTGGTAAAAGCGGATGTTGACAATGTTATTGAAACAAACCGGAGTACTACCATTGAATTAAATGGAGCCAGAATAAGCACAATTGAACATCTTATGGCCGCTCTTATGGGTATGCAGATAGATAATGTTTTGATTGAAATTGATGATGAAGAAGTACCTATACTTGATGGAAGTGCGCAGCCATTTGTGGAAGCGTTGGAAAAAACAGGTACAAAAAAACAAAATGCAGAAAAGGTATTCTATTCAATTGATCATAATATTACATTTACGGATGAAGACAAAAAGGTGGAAATGGTAGCGCTGCCATATAAAAACTATCGCATTAATACACTCATCGATTTTAATTCCCCGGTTTTAGGTACACAGCATGCCACCATTACAAATATTACTGAGTTCAATAAAGAAATTGCTCCCAGCCGTACCTTTTGTTTTTTTCACGAGCTGGAATTGTTACTGGAAAATAATCTTATAAAAGGCGGCGATATAAACAATGCTATAGTTGTAGTAGATAAACCTGTTACAGAAGACCAGGTTATGCGTATCTCAAAAGTTTTCAATAAAAAGGATGTGCAGATAAATGAAGAAGGGATTTTAAATAACCTGCAATTACGTTTTCCAAATGAACCTGCCAGGCATAAATTGCTTGATATGGTAGGCGATCTGGCGTTGGTTGGATTTCCTTTTAATGCTCACATAATAGCAAATCGTCCGGGGCATTCATCAAATATTATGTTTGCAAAAAAAATAAAGGAGCACATTAAAAAAAATAAATTCAGGCAGGATATTCCTAAATATGATCCCAATAAACCTGCTTTGTATGATATAAGTGAAATAGAAAAAATATTGCCGCACAGGTATCCTTTTTTGTTGATAGATAAAATAATAGAGTTATCAAAAACACATGTTATTGCAATAAAAAATGTTACCTATAATGAACCCTTTTTCCAGGGACATTTTCCCGGTAATTATGTAATGCCCGGGGTTTTACTGGCAGAAGCATTGGCGCAGGCAGGCGGCTTTATTGCCATACCACTCAATTCAGAAGATAAATACGATACTTACTTTCTTAAGATCGAAAATTGCAAATTCAAACAAAAGGTAGTACCGGGAGACACCTTAATATTAAAAATGGAATTGCTTCATCCCATCCGAAGAGGTATTTGTGAAATGAAAGGAACAATTTTTATAGGAGACAGGCTCGTAACGGAAGCAGTGCTGGTGGCTCAAATAGTAAAAAGGCCTAAAGAAAGAATATGATAAGTACACTTGCTCATATTAATCCTGCTGCTAACATAGGAAAAAATGTAACGGTTGATCCGTTTGCAGTTATTGAGGCTGGTGTTACTATTGGCGATGATACCCACATAATGTCTCATGCAATTGTTCTTAAGGGTGTTTCCATTGGTAAATCATGCAATATATTCCCGGGGGCAGTTATAGGCGCTATCCCTCAGGACCTGAAATTTATTGGTGAAGAAACTACTGTTGAAATTGGCGATCATACCACCATAAGAGAATTTGTAACCATAAACAGAGGTACGAAAGATCAATTGCAAACTGTTATTGGTGATCATTGCCTGCTGATGGCATACTCACATGTAGCTCATGATTGTATAATAGGCGACCATGTTATTCTTGCTAACTCAGTTCAGTTGGCAGGCCATGTGCAAATTGGGGATTATGCTATTTTAGGCGGTGTTGCTGCAGCCATTCAGTTTGCCAGAATTGGCGCCCATACTTATATTGCAGGGCATACTGAAATAAGAAAAGATGTTCCGCCCTTTATTAAGGCCGGCCGTTCTCCATTATGTTATGTTGGCTTAAATACAGTAGGCTTACAAAGAAGAGGATTTACAATGGATAAAATAAATGGGATACATGATATCTATCGCTACGTTTATTTAAAAGGACTAAATATAACGCAGGCGTTAGAAAGTATAGAAGCAGAATTATCTGAGGGTAATGAAAGAAATGAAATTGTAAATTTTATAAGGAGCAGCAAACGAGGCATTATAAAAGCTTCTGCTAAAGGAACCACTGATGAAGATTAGGCTTACAAATGTTGGTAAGCGTTTTAACAGGGAATGGATTTTCCGCAATCTTAATTTTGAACTTCATCCTGAAACTTCATATGCTGTTACTGGCCCGAATGGTTCGGGTAAATCTACTCTTTTACAGATCATAGCGGGCGCCACTACCTTTAATGAAGGAGCTATTGACTATTATTTACAGCACAAACAAATAAATGAAGAAAATGTTTATGCAAAAATTTCAATTGCAGCGCCATACCTGGAATTGGTTGAGGAGATGACCTTGAGTGAGTTCTTTCAATTTCATACCAACCTGAAAAGCTGGCTTCCATCTGTAAATTCCACAAAAATAATTTCAATAATTAATTTAGATCAGGCAGCAAATAAACAAATACGATACTATAGCAGTGGTATGAAGCAAAGAGTAAAATTAGCCCAGGCAATTTTTAGTGATGTGCCGGTTATTTTATTAGATGAGCCCTGCACTAATTTAGATAAAGAAGGAATTAATTTATATAAAAAACTGGTAGATGAATATTGCAGTAACAGGCTCTTATTAGTTAGCAGCAACGATTTGCAGGAATATGATTTTTGTAAAGAAATGATTGATATGAGAGATTACAAACTCAGCGCAGCTCCTGCTTAACTACCGGTATAAAAAGATTTACTTTTTATTATTTTCTTAATTATAAATTGCATCGGTGTTTATGTAAATTTGCATTTTAAAAATATGGCATAATGGAAGAAGAGATTTATAATAAAGTAGTTGCTTTAATTGCAGCCAATAATCATATATCACCTGAAACGATAACTATCGATTCTTCGTTTGAAGATCTTGCTATGGATTCTCTTGATGGCTTAACGCTTATAAATGATCTTGAAAATGAATATAATATTACCTTACCTAATGAAGAAGCTGTTAAAATAAAAACTGTGCGCCAGGCTGTGAATAGTCTTAATAAAATTATTACCCAACAATAATCGATGGAAAACAGGAGAGTGGTTGTAACCGGCATAGGTAGCATATCTGCGCTGGGTAAAACTGTTGGGGAAACATGGAAAAATGTAGTTGATTGCAACAGTGGTATTGCTCCAATAACTACGACTGACATGAGCAATATTCGTTTTAAAAAAGGTGCGCAGGTAAAGGAGTACGATCCGCTTAATTATTTTACTGAAAAAGAAACCGATCTGATCGACAGGTTTGCTCAATTTGGTGTAATAGCCGCCAGGGAAGCTGTACAGGATTGTGGTATAGAATGGACTGATAAATTAAAGGACAGTACATGTGTAATTATGGGTACCAGTATTGGCGGACAGGAAACAACTGAAGCCTCTTTTTATTCTCTTTTTAAGGAAAACAAAAACAGGGTAAATCTGTTTACCATTCCGCGGATAATGCCCAATGCAGCCGCCAGCCATATAACAATGCAATTTGGAATAACAGGTTTTGCCTATACAATATCTACAGCATGTGCTTCTTCTAATCACGCTATCGGTAATGCATTCTGGATGGTAAGAAGTGGTATGTGTGATATGGCGGTTACCGGCGGAAGTGAGACCCCTCTCAATTTCGGGTTTTTAAAAGCATGGGAAGCATTGAGGGTTGTTGATCCCGAAAACTGTCGTCCATTTTCGAAAGACAGGCAGGGAATGGTATTAGGCGAAGGTGGTGCAGTTTTAATACTGGAAACCTTAGAGGCTGCATTACAAAGAGGTGCAGAAATTCATGCCGAAATAGTTGGTTTTGGAATGTCATCAGATGCAACGCATATTACAAAACCAGATCAAAAAGGCCCTGAAAAAGCAATGCGAATGGCCTTGAATGATGCATCCTTATCTTCTGATAAAATTGATTACATCAATGCTCATGGCACGGGAACATTAGCCAATGATTCGCTGGAGACCGCAGCCATCAAAGCTGTTTTTGGCGACCATTCAAAAAAACTTGCTGTAAGCTCTACCAAATCGTTGCATGGGCATGTGTTAGGAGGTACCAGCGCAATTGAAGCGGTGATAACTGCTTCCGCATTAAAGTACCAGGTATACCCGCCTACTGCAAATTATACAGTACCTGATCCTGAATGTGATCTTGATGTAGTGCCTAATAAATCCCGGCAAGGTAAAATGAATTATGCCATGAGTAACTCATTTGCATTTGGCGGATTAAATGCCGTTTTAGTTTTTAAAAAATGGGATGGAGGATAGATTTTGCATTGCATAAAAATATAAGTTCCGCTACACACAAGTGAGCAAACTTAAATTACAAAATGTGCATATACCCTTGGCTAAGTTAAATTTTACAGGAGAAAAAGGAGCCGCCTGTTTTTGTCCGGATCACGTCCTCAATCCCCACTAAGTGCATGAATTAAATACTATAGCAAATTGATATATTTTTAAATACGTCTTATATTTATGAGTTAGCTGCAGGCTTACCACGACTTACAAATTGGATTAAATAAATAAAGTATGAAAAAAACAAAATCAATCTTAATATTTTTAACGCTTTTCATCTTAATGGTGAACAATGTCGTTTATGCACAAATATCAACCACAGAGATAGACGCACTCGTTGAAAAAGCGATGAAGGAATTCAATGTCGCCGGAGTTGCTGTTGCCGTTGTCAAAGACGGCAAAATAATTCACAAAAAGGGATATGGAGTAAGGTCAATTGATTCAAAACAGCCGGTCAACGAATACACCAATTTTCAAATTGCTTCTAACAGCAAGGCATTTACCGCTGCGGCTTTAGCAATTTTGGTTGAAGAAGGAAAGCTCTCCTGGAAAGATAAAGTCAAAACATACATTCCTGAATTTAAAATGTATAACGAATATGTCACGGAAAATTTTTTGATTGAAGATTTACTAACTCACCGCAGCGGACTTGGTTTAGGCGTTGGTGATTTGATGAGTTTTCCTGAGGGAGCAGACTTTACCATCAAAGATGTAGTAACCAGTTTTCAGTATTTTAAACCTGTTTCAGCTTTCCGAACTCAATATAAATATGACAATCAACTCTATATTGTTGCCGGTGAAGTGACAGCCAGAATAAGCGGAATGAGCTGGGAAAAATTTGTTCAAACAAGAATTATGGAACCGTTACAAATGGATAATTCTTTTACATCATTTGCTTCGATAAAAGACAGAAGTAATGTAGCAACACAGCATTCAACGGAAACAGGGAAGATTAGAACAACTATCCGGTACCCAGATCAAATTAACGGTGCTGCTGGTGGTATCTTTTCTAATATTGATGATATGTCGAAATGGATGCTTGTTCATTTGAATAAAGGTAAATATGGACAAAACCTGGACAAACAACTATTTACGGAGGAAAGCCAGCGGGGAATGTGGAAAATTCATACAGTCAGAGAATCAAATCCCGACCCACGATACAATCAACATTTTAACGGCTATGGGTTGGGCTGGAGATTAAGTGATATTAAAGGAAATTTAAGTGTTTCACATTCCGGCGGATTACCCGGAATGCTCTCAATCGTCACAATGATTCCTGATTTAAAACTAGGCATTGTAATTTTAACCAATACACACAATGGTGGTACCGGAGTTTTCCGTGCCGCAAGTGAAACTATTATTGACAGCTATTTGGGATTAAGTAATTTTGACTGGATAGAAAAGTATTCCAAAGATTTTAAATCTCGACAAAACAATGGTGATTCAGTAATAACAAAAGTTTGGGAAACTGTTGCCGCCGCTAAAATCATACCCGTAAAGAATGAAGATTTCATAGGAATTTATGAAGACAAATGGTTTGGGAAAGTTGAAATATTTTTAAAAGGCAGTCAGTTATGGTTTAAATCACTCCGTTCACCCAAATTAAATGGGGCAATGCAATTTTATAAGACAAATACTTTTGCTATCAAATGGGATTATCAGGATATGAATGCTGATGCTTTTGCTATTTTTAGTTTAGATGAGGAAGGGAAAGCGCAAAGCATAAAATTGAAAGGCATTTCGCCAAACATTAATTTTGATTTCTCAGAATTAGATCTTCAAAGAATTAAGAAATAAAAGCCACCAGCTAACACGAACTGTGCAGAAAACCAAACTTTTCATGCTATTTTTCCATAATAATTCCTGTCAAATAAACATTCATTTTTTACGACTCCAAAAACTTGCTTTAAAAGCTTATTTGCTACTGCAATAACCGCCAGCTTTTTGTTTTTTCCTTTTGCAACTAATCTCTCAAACAATGCTTTGCAACCTGCATTGGTTTCTTTTGCGTTAAGCGCACACATGTAAAGCGTGTGACGTAACAATGCCCCACCTTGCTTACATATTCTTATCCGTCCTCTTATACTGCTGCCGCTTCTGTATTCTTTCGGACTCAGCCCCGCATAACTGATCAGTTGCTGGT